>NZ_JAELTK010000079.1:0-29284 GCF_016428765.1 Delftia sp. ASV31 | reverse complement strand
GGCTCGGTGACGGCCGGCAACAGCTCGCAGACCAGCGATGGCGCAGGCGTGCTGATCCTGGCCAGCGGCGCCGCCGTGCAGCGCTTCGGCCTCACGCCGCTGGCGCGCTTCGTGAGCTATGCCAGCAAGGGCGTGCCGCCGGCCATCATGGGCATCGGCCCCATCGAGGCCATCCCGGCCGCGCTGCGCTATGCGGGCCTCAAGCAGGACGACATCGACTGGTTCGAGCTCAACGAAGCCTTTGCCGCCCAGTCGCTGGCCGTGGTCAACACGCTGGGCCTGGACCCCGCCAAGGTCAACCCCATGGGCGGCGCGATTGCCCTGGGCCACCCGCTGGGCGCCACGGGCGCCATCCGCTCGGCCACCGTGGTGCATGCGCTGCGCCGCAAGCAATTGCGCTACGGCATGGTGACGATGTGCGTCGGAATGGGCCAGGGCGCCGCCGGCATCTTCGAGCGGGTCTGACCGTTGCTCAAAGCCCCGTTCGCGGGGCTTTGTCTTTTCCGCTCATCCCATCCTTTCCCATCCATGCGAGCCGGCACAGAAACGGCACCGACCAGGAGACAGCCATGGAACAACACCAACTCAGCAGCGACGGCGCCACGCTGGCGCTGCGCGTCTACACGCCCGCTGGCCCGCCGCGCGCCAGCGTGGTCATCGGCGGGGCCATGGGGGTGCGCCAGGCCTTCTACGAGGCCTTTGCCACCTGGCTTGCGGGCCAGGGCTATCGGGTGACCAGCTTTGACTACCGGGGCCATGGCGATTCCCTGCAAGGCTCTTTGCGCCAGGTGCGTGCCGACCTGTGCGACTGGGCGCGCGACTACGAGGCCGTGATTGCCCATGCCAAGACGCAGCTGCCGGACCAGCCGCTGTTCCTGATCGGCCACAGCCTGGGCGCCCAGCTGCCGGGCCTGCTGCGCTCCCCGCAGCTGGTGGACGGCCTTTTGAGCATTGCGGCCGGCAGCGGCTACTGGCGCGACAATGCGCCCCGCCTCAAGCGCATGGTTCCCTATTTCTGGCATGTGCTGGTGCCCGTGGCCACGCGCCTGTGCGGCTACTTTCCGGGCCGGCGCCTGCGCAAGGTGGGCGACCTGCCGGCCGGCGTCATGCTGCAGTGGCGCCGCTGGTGCCTGAATCCGCGCTACAGCGTGGGTGCCGAGGGCGAGGCCGCCGCGCGCAGCTACGCCGCCGTGCGCTTTCCGGTGATGGCGCTGTCCATGAGCGACGACGAACTCATGACCTGGCGCGGCACCGAGCACCTGTTCGCGCTTTATGCCAATGCCCCCAGCCGCATCGAGCGCATCGAGCCCAAGGCCCTGCAGTTGCGGCGCATAGGGCATTTCGGCTTCTTCCGCGCCGATATGCGCGACGCGCTCTGGGGCCGGGCCGTGGACGTGTTCTCGGGCTGGACCAAGGCGCCGGCCGCCGCGGCCCACCCGCGCTTTCCCTCACCCGCAGAGTCGCCGGCTTGACGGACGCGGGCGACGCTTGCCACCACACTCGTTTGCCATGAGCACAGACATCCATCCTCTCGACCAGGCCGTGGCGCTCACGCCCACCGGCGCCGTTGGCCACTACCAGGGCCAGACCACGCAGGACTACTGGAACATGGTGGGCCCGTACGGCGGCATCACCGCCGCCGCGCTGGTGCAGGCCATCCAGCAGCATCCGCTGTGCCTGGGCGATCCGCTGTCCATCACCGTCAACTACGCAGCCGCGCTGGGCGCGGGGCGCTTCGACATCGAAGCCCGCCCCGTGCGCACCAACCGCTCCACCCAGCACTGGCTGCTGACCATCACCCAGCCCGATCAGGATGGCGATGCCCAGGTCGTCACCACGGCCACGGCCGTCACGGCCGTGCGGCGCAGCACCTGGGGCGGCACCGACCTGACCATGCCCGAGGTACCGTCGCCCGCCGCCGTGCCGCGCGTGCCGCCTCTGGGCGGCGTGGAATGGCTCAACCGCTACGACATGCGCTTTCTCGACGGCATCATTCCCCAGACCTGGGATGGCCGCGAGACCGACAGCCTCACGCGCCTGTGGGTGCGCGACGAGCCGCCGCGCGCACTGGATTTTTGCGCGCTGGCCGGCCTGGCTGACGTATTCTTCCCGCGCGTGTGGCTGCGCCGCGCACAGCGCACCCCGGCGGGCACGGTGTCCATCACCGTCTACTTCCATGCGGGGCGTGAGGAACTGGCCGCGGCAGGCACGGGCCACCTGCTGGCCCAGGCGCGCGGCCAGGAATTTCGCAACGGCTTCTTCGACCAGAGCGCCCAGCTGTGGAGCGAGGCCGGCGTGATGCTGGCGAGCAGCCACCAGATCGTGTATTTCAAGGAATAAGCAAGGCAAGACCATCATGAGCGAAACCACCCAGGACATCCTCGTGCACACCGAAGCCGGTGTCTGCACCATCACCTTCAACCGCGCAGACAAGAAGAACTCCATCACCGAGGCCATGTACGCCAGCATGGCCGATGCGCTGGCCCAGGCCGGCGAAGACGCCGCCGTGCGCTGCGTGGTCTTCCAGGGCGACATGGCCATCTTCAGCGCGGGCAACGACATTGCCGACTTCCTCAAGCAGTCGGCCGGCGGCGCCGTCAGGCCGGAGGGCGAGCAGCGCCCCGTCTGGCGCTTCCTGCACAACATCGCCGCCTTTCCCAAGCCCGTGATCGCCGCCGTCTGCGGCCCGGCCGTGGGCATCGGCACCACCTTGCTGCTGCACTGCGACCTGGTCTATGCGGGCGACAACGCGGCCTTCTCGCTGCCCTTCGTGAACCTGGGCCTGTGCCCCGAAGCGGCCTCCAGCCTGCTGCTGCCGCAGATGCTCGGCTACCACCGCGCGGCCGAGGCCCTGCTGCTGGGCGAGCCCTTCCTGGCCGAAGCCGCCCTGGAAGTGGGCCTGGTCAACCGCGTCGTGCCTCCCAGCGAATGCAATGCGCTGGCCCAGGCCCAGGCCAGGAAGCTGGCCGCCAAGCCGCTGTCGGCCCTGATCGAGACCAAGCGCCTCATGAAGGCCGGCCAGTCCGGCCTGGTGCGCGAGCGCATGGCCGAGGAGGGCGCGAGCTTCGGCAAGCTGATGGGCGGGCCTGCTGCCAAGGAGGCGTTCACCGCGTTCATGGAGAAGCGCAAGCCGGACTTCAGCCAGTGCTGAAATCCACGAAGGTCTCCGAGGCCTCCGAGGCGCCCGTGCAGTTCGAGCCCGAGTTCATCGCCGGGCTGCGCGAAGTGTTCGAGCGCCAGATCGCCTTCAACCAGGTGCTGGGCCTGCGCATCACCGAAGTGCTGCCCGAGCGGGTTGAAGGCCGCATCACCATGCGGCCCGAGCTCATAGGCCACGCCGCCTACCAGCGCATCCACGGCGGCGTGATCAGCGCCGGCCTGGACTCCATGGGCGGCCTGGCCGTCATGGCCGCCATCGGTGCCAGGCACATGGACGATGCGCCGCTGCAGCGCCTGCACCGCTTCTCGCGCCTGGGCACCATCGACCTGCGCGTGGACTACCTGCGCCCCGGCATAGGCAGCGAATTCATCCTGCGCGCCGAGGTGCTGCGGCTGGGTTCGCGCGTGGCCAACACGCGCATGGAATTCCTGGGGGCCGATGGCAGCTTGCTGTCCACGGGGACGGCGGCGTACATCGTTTCTTGAAGCATGGCCCGCTGACTGCGAGCCTTCTTTTTGCGTTTCTTCACCCCCAGCGCGCGCGCCACACGGCCCAGGCCGTGCCTGCGCCATAGGCGGCCATGGCCACGGCGACCAGGATGAACAGCGACTGGGCGCTGCCCAGGCCGCTGGACATGAGCCAGCCGCCGCCCACCACCACGATCAGCAGGCGCACCGTGCCGGCCAGCACGGGTGCCCAGACGCGGCCTGCGCCCAGGGAGGCGAAGTACAGCACCAGTCCCAGGCCGAACAGCCCGAAGGCCGGGCCCACGGTGCGCAGGTAGAGGTCGGCGTAGGCGCGCACGGCCGGGTCGCCGGTGAAGATGCCTGACCACAGCTGCGGCCAGACCATGACCACCAGCCCCAGCACGCCCAGCAGGGCAGCGGCCATGGCGCCGCCCGACCAGGCCACGCGGCGCGCGCGGGCCACCTGGCCGGCGCCCATGGCCATGCCCACCATGGGCACGGCGGCCATCCCCACGCCGAAGGCCATGGGAATCAGCAGGAACTCCAGCCGCTGGCCTATGCCGTAGCCGGCCAGGGCCAGCGGGCCTAGGCGGGCGACCATGCCTGTCAGCAGCAGCGCGGCCAGCGCCGTTTGCACGGGGGACAGGCAGGCCAGGGCGCCCACGCGCAGGATGTCGCGGAACATGGGCCAGGCCAGGCGCGGCGTGCGCCAGTCCAGCTGCAGGCGCTGCTGGCCCCACTGCAGGTAGGCCAGAAAGGCCGCCACGGCCAGCACCATGGCCACGATGTTGCCCACGGCCACGCCCGGCATGCCCCAGCGCGGCATGGGACCCAGGCCCAGCCCCAGCGTGCCGCCCACCACGATCTGCACCAGCGAGGCCGCAAAGATCACGGCCGATGGCATGCGCATATTGCCCGTGCCCCGCACCACCGAGGCCAGCGTATTGCACAGCCACACCAGGATGGCGCCGCTGAACAGCACGGCGCCAAAGCCCGTGGCTGCTGCCAGCACCTCGCCGCGCCCGCCCAGCCAGCCGTAGAAGGTGGCGCCGCAGAGCACGAAGATGAGCGAGTACAGCAGGCCTGCGATGGCGCCGATCACGATGGCGTGCAGGGCCAGTGCCGACGCACGCGCGCCGTCGCCCGCGCCCAGCGCGCGGCTGATGGCCGAGGACACGCCGCTGCCCATGGCGCCGTTGCTCATCATCTGCGTGAGCATGGCCAGCGGAAACACCAGGGCCATGGCCGCCAGCGATACGGTTCCCAGCTGCCCCACGTAGTAGGTCTCGGCCACGGCGACCAGCACCGACATGCTCAGCGCCACCATGTTGGGCACGGCCAGGCGCACCAGGGTGGAGGCGATGGGGCCGCTGACCAACGGATGCGCGGACCCGCTGGCCGCAGCGCCAGGGGCTGCGGAGGGCAGGGCGGCGCTCATTCCGCGCTCTCCTGCGTGGCGGTTTCCAGCACGGGCAGCATGCCCAGCACCAGGCTTTCGAGCGCGCCGATCTGCTCGCTGCCGCACAGCTCGCGCACGCGCTGCTGGGCCTGGCGCCACAGGGCGGCAGCCTCGCGGATGCGGGCGCGGCCTTCGAGCGTGACCACCACGCAGCGGCTGCGCGCATCCGCGCCGGGAACCAGGTCGATGAAGCCGGCCTGCTGCAGCGTGCGCAGGTTGCGCGTCATCGTCGTGCGGTCGGTGTGCAACTGCTCGGCCAGGGCCGAGACCGTGGGGGGGCCGTCGGGCGCATTGCGTGCCTGCACCAGCAGGCTGAACTGCGTGCCGCGCAGGCCGCTGGGCGCCAGCGTGTCGTCATAGAGCTGGGAGATCTTGCGCGACAGGCTGCGCACCATGAAGCAGGTGCAGACCGGACTGGCGGCGCTTGAGGTGGAGGAGGTCATGGGGCGTGGGGCAGGTGGCCTGGAATGGAATGAGTGTAGATGCACCTATTGATTTGCGCATGTCCGCTGCGCGACCTGCGCATGCGCGGTGTGTGATCGAGAAAGGCTTGCAAGCACATGAAACGGGAGAACCATCTCGTTACTGTTCTTGCGAGATGCCGGCATTTGTTGCCAGTTCGTGTGCGTAGCATCGGATTTTTCCGAAGGAGACCCACCCATGGCTGTTCAGAACCCGTTCTTTGGCAAGCGCGACAACGATGCTTTCACCTCCCGCAACACCCTGGGCAGCGGCACAGGCGCCGCCAGCACGGGCGGCAGCCCTTCGGGAGCCGTCATGCCCAGCTCCAGCGTGAGCAGCCCGGCATCCACCCAGCGCCAGGCCTCGCCTGTGTCGCAGGACTCTCCGGGCAGCAAGCTCACCGTGGGCCCCAACATCAAGCTCAAGGGCGTGGAGATCACCGACTGCGACACGCTGGTGGTCGAAGGCACGGTGGAGGCCACCATGGACTCGCGCGTGATCCAGATCGCCGAGCAGGGCGCCTTCCATGGCACGGCAGAGATCGACATCGCCGAGATCCATGGCGTGTTCGACGGCACGCTGACCGTGCGCGAGAAGCTGGTCATCTACGGCACGGGCAAGGTCAGCGGCAAGATCCGCTACGGCAAGGTGGTGATCGAAGAGGGTGGCGAGCTCACGGGCCAGATCGAGGCCGGTTCCTCGCCGCGTTCATCTTCGGGTTCGGCCGTGGCGTCCAGCGCCTCCAGCCTGTCCTCTTCCTCGTCCGCCGTCTCCAGCGACAGTGCCGCCAGCAGTTCCGCGGCCCTGGCTGCGGCCACCGCAGCGGCCTCGCTGCAGCCGCGCGTCACGCCGTCGCTGGCATGAGCGATCTCTGCTGCCGGAAATGAAAAAGCGACCTGCGAAGGTCGCTTTTTTCATGGCTGCAGAGGCGGGGCGGGTTCAGCCAGCCTGCTGCTGCTTGCGTTCTGCATTGCGCTCGGCCGCTGCGCGCCAGGAGCGCACCTGATCGTTGTCCGGCAGCGACTGGGGCTTGCCCTGGCCGTCGATGGCCACGTAGGTCAGCAGGGCTTCGGTCACCTTGACGAAGCGGCCCTGGTCGGCAAAGCGCTCGGCATAGACCTCGACATCGACCGTGACCGAGGTGCGGCCCACGCGCTGCACGCTGGAGTAGAACGACAGGATGTCGCCCACGCGCACGGGCTGCTTGAAGATGAACTCGTTCACGGCCACGGTGACCATGCGGCTCTGGCCCAGGCGCGAGGGCAGCACGGAACCTGCCAGGTCGACCTGCGCCATGACCCAGCCGCCGAAGATGTCGCCATTGGCGTTGACATCGGCGGGCATGGGAATGACCTTGAGAACCAGCTCCTTGTCTGCGGGCAAGGGATGGGGCGGGAGGTCTGGGCGGGGTGGCATGGGCACAATCGGGTCAATATAACAACCGAGAATTGTCTTTCATGCGACGCGAGAGCGCTTCCCCTACGGATTTACCCTTAGTCTCAACCCCGGCACCGTCGCGGGACTGGAACGCGCTGCGGCGCCTGCTGCCCTACCTGTGGCAATACAAGTGGCGCGTGCTGGCGGCGCTGGGCTTCATGATCGGGGCCAAGCTGGCCAACGTGGGCGTGCCGGTGCTGCTCAAGCACCTGGTCGATGCGCTGGATCTGAAGGCCGGCGATGCCCGCGCGGTGCTCGTCGTGCCCGTGGCCCTGCTGCTGGCCTACGGGCTGCTGCGCTTTTCCAGCTCGCTGTTCACCGAGTTGCGAGACCTGGTCTTTGCCAAGGCCACGCAGGGCGCCTCGCGGGCGATTGCGCTGTCCACCTTCGAGCACCTGCATGCGCTGAGCCTGCGCTTTCACCTGGAGCGCCAGACCGGCGGCATGACGCGCGACATCGAGCGCGGCGTGCGCAGCACCGAATCGCTGATCTCGTATTCGCTCTACAGCATCCTGCCCACCTTCATCGAAATGGCGCTGGTGCTGGGCATCCTGGCGCTGCGCTTCGACATCTGGTTCGCGGTCATCACGCTGGCGGCGCTTGTGTTCTACATCACGTTCACCGTCACGGTGACCGAGTGGCGCACGCGCTTTCGGCGCGAGGCCAATGCCCAGGAGTCGGCGGCCCACACCAAGGCCATCGACTCGCTGCTGAACTACGAGACCGTCAAGTACTTCGGCAACGAGGGCTTCGAGGCGCGGCGCTATGACGAGAACCTGGAGGCGCTGCGCCGCGTGCGCCTCAAGAGCCAGACCACGCTGAGCATGCTCAACTGCGGGCAGCAGCTGATCATCGCCACGGCCCTGGTCGCCATCCTCTGGCGCGCCACGCAGGGCGTGGTGGACGGGCGGCTGTCGCTGGGCGACCTGGTCATGGTCAATGCCTTCATGATCCAGCTCTACATCCCGCTGGGCTTTCTGGGCGTGATCTACCGCGAGATCAAGCAGAGCCTGACCGACCTGGAGCGCATGTTCACCCTCATGGACAAGGAGCGCGAGGTGGCCGATGCGCCCGGCGCCCGGCCCCTGCCGGCCGACGGCGCGCCGCCCGAGCTGCGCTTCGAGCATGTGGACTTCGCCTATGACCCCGAGCGGCCCATCCTCAAGGACGTGAGCTTCACCATTCCGGCCGGCAAGACCGTGGCCGTGGTCGGCCCTTCTGGCTCGGGCAAGAGCACGCTGGCGCGGCTCATCTTCCGCTTCTACGACGTGCAGTCCGGCCATGTGCGCATTGCCGGGTGCGACCTGCGCGAGCTGACCCAGGACAGCGTGCGCGGCGCCGTGGGCATCGTGCCGCAGGACACGGTGCTCTTCAACGACACGGTGGAATACAACATCGCCTACGGCCGCCCCGGCGCCAGCCGCGACCAGGTGGTGGCCGCCGCGCGCGCAGCGCGCATCCACGACTTCATCGAGGCCACGCCCCAGGGCTATGCCACGCGCGTGGGCGAGCGCGGCCTCAAGCTGTCGGGCGGCGAAAAGCAGCGCGTGGCGATTGCGCGCACCCTGCTCAAGGACCCGCCCATCCTGATCTTTGACGAGGCGACGTCGGCGCTGGACTCGGCCAACGAGCGCGCCATCCAGGCCGAGCTGCAAAGCGCCGCGCGCAACAAGACGGCGCTGGTGATTGCCCACCGCCTGTCCACCGTGGTCGATGCGCACGAGATCCTGGTCATGGATGCGGGCCGCATCGTCGAGCGCGGCACCCACGCCCAGCTGGTCGCGGCGGGCGGGCGCTATGCGGACATGTGGGCGCTGCAGCAAAGCGGGGAGCCCGCCGTGCTGTAGCGCGGGGCGGCGGGGCGGCAGGGCGACCGGGTGGCTCGGCGCCCGAGTGGCTTCAGGGCTTGAGGTGCGTGACCAGGAACTGCTCCATGGCCTCGTAGAACTCGAACTTGTTCTCGTCGTTGTGAAAGCCGTGGCCCTCGTTGTCCTTGACCATGTACTGCACCTCGACGCCGCGCTCGCGCAGCGCCTTCACCACCTGGTCGCTCTCGTCCTTGTTCACGCGCGGATCGCGCGCGCCCTGGGCGATGAACAGCGGCGCCTTGATGCGGTCCACATGCAGGGCTGGCGAGGTGGCGGCCAGGCGCTCCCTGTCGCGCTCGGGATCGCCCACCATGGCGTGCATCTGGTCCAGCAGCGGCTTCCAGTAGGGTGGAATGGTCTTCATGAAGGTGAACAGGTTGGACACGCCCACATAGTCCACGGCCGCCGCATACAGGTCGGGCGTGAAGGCCACGCCGGCCAACGTGGCATAGCCGCCATAGCTGCCGCCGTAGATGCCGATGCGCGCAGGGTCGGCAATGCCCTGGTCGATCAGCCAGTGCACGCCATCGGTGATGTCGTCCTGCATCTTCAGGCCCCATTGGCCGAATCCCACTTCCCAGAACGCGCGGCCATAGCCCGTGGAGCCCCGGAAGTTCACCTGCAGCACGCAGAACCCCCGGTTGGCGAGGAACTGCACCTCGGGGTTGTAGCCCCAGCCGTCGCGGGCCCAGGGGCCGCCGTGCGGGTTGATGATGCAGGCCAGGTTCCTGGGCTCGCGGCCGGCCGGCAGGGTCAGGTAGCCGTGGATGGTCAGGCCGTCGCGGCTGGTGTAGCTGACGGGCTGCACGCGCGACATGGCGGACTCGGGAATGGCCGGGTTGATGTCGGCCAGCTTGGTCAGCGCATCGACGGCCGCGTCGTAGATGTAGCGCGCGCCCGGCGTGCGGTCGTTGAAGGCGGCGACGATGAACTTGTCCTCGGCGCGGTTGGCGCCCTGGATGGCGAAGTCGTAGCCCGGCAGCTGCGCGGCCAGCCGGCCGTACAGGGCTTCGGTCTCGGCATCGAAGAAGCGGTACTGCGGCTTGTCGGTCTGGTAGGCGGCCAGGGTCAGCACGCGGCGCTTGCGCGAATAGGCCGCCGCGCCCAGATCGACTTCCTCGGGCACGAAGATTTCCTCTTCCTCGTCGGGCCGGGCCGGGTCGATGACCACCAGGGCCAGCTTGTCGCGGCCCCGGTTGGACAGGGCGTAGAGCTTTTGGTCGTCGAAGGTGAAGAAGGCCGGGCTGACGCTGGTGCGGTAGTCGGTGGTGATCAGGGGCTGGAACTCGCCGGCCTCGTCGTCGCGGTAGAGCAGGGCGCTGTTCAGCCCGTCACTGGCCACGGCGGCCCGCACGCGGCCCGCATGGTCGGTCTGCCAGCCGACGATGTTGCCGGGGTTCTGCGCCACCAGTTGCGCCGCGCCCGTATGCACGTTCACGCGGTACACGTCGAAGACCTCGGCGTCGCGCCGGTTGTGGCTGATCAGCACATGGTCGGGGTCGTCTTCCAGGTCGTCCTCGATGCTGGCGCGCACGCCGTCCCAGGGCGTCAGGTCGGTGGCTTCGCCGCTGCGCGCGTTGACCGCCAGCACGTGGAAGTTCTCGTCGCCGCCGAAGTCCTTCTGGTAGAGCACCACATCCGAGCCCTTCCAGAAGAAGTTGCTGATGTCGCGCTCGGTCTCGGCCGTGATGCGGCGCGGCTCGCCCACAGGGGTGCTGCCCTCCAGCGCCTGCACATGGATGTTCATGCGTGCCGGATGGCCGTCCACGCTGAGGGGCTGCATGAAGCCCAGCATGCTTCCGTCATCGGCCAGGCGGAAGAAGCCGCGCTCCGGATTGCGGAAGAAGTCCTTGATGGGATAGGCCTGCGGAGCCTGCGCATCGGCGCTGGCATCCCGTGCCAGGTTGAGGATGTGGGCGGCCATGGCGGGGTGTCGGGAAAACGTCGGCAAGGGTGACCTCCTGGGTTGCAGCGGCAGGGGAAAAAGGGAGCCGGCCATGATGCCATGGCGCTGTATACAAACAGGCGGGTCACTGTCTTTGCGGGGATTGGTTGTATACATTTGATTGGTGTTTTCCCGTGTTTTTGCGGAAAAATGCACCATGAATCGCCTTGGATGTATACATTCACGCCATTCCATCCAGACAAAGCCCCATGAGCCCCCAGCTTGCCCCCGCCGCCTCCGAAGCGGAAAGCCACTCCCAGGTCATCAAGGCCCAGCTGCAACTGCGCGAGATGATTCTTGCGGGCGAACTGCCCGCAGGCGAGCGCATCGCCGAGCTCACCGTGGTGCAGCGCCTGGGCATCTCGCGCACGCCGGTGCGCGCCGCGCTGATGCGGCTGGAGCAGGAAGGCCTGCTCGAAGCCATGGCCGGCGGGCGCGGCTACCGCGTGCGGCTTTTCTCCGAGGCCGATGTGGCCGATGCCATCGAGCTGCGCGGCACGCTGGAAGGCCTGGCCGCGCGCTGGGCGGCCGAGCGCGGCGTGGCCGGGCCGCTGCTGGCGCAGGCCGGCCGCTGCCTGGATGCCATCGACCGTGTGCTGGAGACGGCCGACTGGGGCGATGAGGCCTTCTCGCGCTATGTGGCGCTGAACTCCGAATTCCACGACCTGCTGCATTCCATGGCCGGCAGCAGCGTCATGCAGCGCGAGCTGGAGCGCGTGGTGCGCATGCCCTTCGCCTCGCCTTCGGGCTTTGTGCTGGCGCGGGCCGAATCCCCGCGTGCGCGCCACAGCCTGATGGTGGCCCAGGACCAGCACCGCCAGGTGCTGGACGCCATTGCCGCGCGAGAGGGCGCCCGGGCCGAGGCGCTGATGAAAGAGCACTCGCGCATCGCGCGCCGCAACCTGCGCGAGGCCGTGAGCGAGCCCGGCAGCCATGCGGTTCCTGGCGTGCAGTTGATCCGAGCCTGATTCGAGCTTGATACGTGCCGGCGGCCTCGGCCGCCCGTGCCCCAGCCACCGCAGCGCCAAGGACTGCGGACCCCACCCATAAAGGAGACCCCCCATGAGCACATACCCCAAGAACACCTGGTACGTGGCCGCCACGTCCGAGGAGATCCAGGACAAGCCGCTGGGCCGTCGCATCTGCGGCGAGCGCATCGCCTTCTACCGCGCGCAGCACGGCGTTGCCGCCGTGGAGGATTTCTGCCCGCACCGCGGCGCGCCCCTGTCGCTGGGCTTTGTCTGCGAGGGCAAGCTGGTCTGCGGCTACCACGGCCTGGAGATGGGCTGCGACGGCAAGACCATTGCCATGCCGGGCCAGCGCGTGCGCGGCTTCCCCGAGATCCGCAGCTATCCCGTCGAGGAACGCCATGGCTTCATCTGGGTCTGGCCTGGCGACAAGGCGCTGGCCGATGCCGCCCTGATTCCGAAGCTGCCCTGGCACGACAACCCCGAATGGGCCTACGGCGGCGGCATGTTCCACATCCAGGCCGACTACCGGCTGATGATCGACAACCTCATGGACCTGACGCACGAGACCTATGTGCACGCCAGCTCCATCGGCCAGGCCGAGATCGACGAGACGCCCTGCAAGACCGAGACGCGCGGCGAGGGCGCCGATGTCGAGGTCGTCACCAGCCGCTTCATGAACGACATCCCGGCCCCCCCGTTCTGGAAGATGGCGCTGCGCAGCAACGGCCTGGCCGACGATGTGCCCGTGGACCGCTGGCAGGTCTGCCGCTTCACCCCGCCCAGCCATGTGCTGATCGAGGTCGGCGTGGCCCATGCAGGCCACGGCGGCTACGACGCGGCCGACGAACACAAGGTCTACAGCATGGTGGTGGACTTCATCACGCCGGAGACCGAGGAGTCCATGTGGTACTTCTGGGGCATGGCGCGCCGCTTCAATCCGGGCGATGCCGAAGTCACCGACCGCATCCGCGAGGGCCAGCACAAAATCTTCAGCGAAGACCTGCAGATGCTGGAGCTGCAGCAGCGCAACCTCAGTGCCCACCCAGACCGCAAGCTGCTCAAGCTCAATATCGATGCGGGCGGCGTGCAGTCGCGCAAAGTCATCGACAAATGGATTGCGCAGGAGCAGCAGGCGGCGGCGGTGGCCGCAGCAGCGGCCCAGCCTGCCGCCGCCGTGGCCTGAGGCTGCCGGCATGGCCAGGCCAGCAGGCGCGGGCGGCGCCGGGGATGGGGTAACCTCGGCGGGCTTCAACCCCAGGGCCGCAAGGCCTGCCCCCACCGATGGTCCACTCCGCCTCCGATCCGCTTTCCATCGACCTCTACGACCAGCCGGGCCACCTGATCCGGCGCGCGCAGCAGATCGCGGCGCAGCTGTTCCGCGACGTGCTGGGGCCGGACGTGACGCCGGTGCAGTACGCCATCCTGCGCATGCTGCAGGAAAAGCCGGGCATCGACCAGGTGACGCTGGCGCGGCTGGTGGCGCTGGACAACTCCACCACGGCCGACATCGCGGCGCGCCTGGAGGCCAAGGGCTGGGTGCTGCGCGAGATCCTGCCCCGGCGCCAGCGGCGCCTGACGCTCACGGCCGAGGGCGAGACCATGCTGGCCGGCTTCGTGCCCAATGTCCACGAACTGCACGAGCGCATGCTGGCCGCGCTCGAACCCCAAGAGCAGGCCGAGTTCAAGCGCCTGCTGCGCAAGTTCGTGCAGCTGCACGACGCACGCGACACCCTCGACGCTTCCCCATCCGACTGACGGCGGCCCGGCCGCCTCCGCGTCCGAGTCTGCGCGGCCCCGCCTGATCGGGGAAATCCCGGTATCTGGCGCAGATTTTCATTCAGTAAACTGAATCACATTCAGCATACGTAATGAAGTGCTGAGAACACAAGAAAGCTTCCACAGAGCTTCAACCCAAGGAGACCCACGATGACTGCCTCTACCCCTGTCCCATGGCTGCAGCGGCCTTGCGCCGCTGCATCGTCCAACTGCCCGTTGCGGGAGCTGCGGCCATGAACGCCGACCTGCGTGCAAGCGTCGACCAGCGGCCGATGACGCGCTTCCAGTGGTCGGTCATAGCCCTGTGCATGGTGCTCAACATGATCGACGGCTTCGACGTGCTGGTCATGGCCTTCACGGCCTCGGCCGTGTCGGCGCACTGGCAGCTCAGCGGCGCCCAGCTGGGCTTTCTGCTCAGTGCGGGCCTGTTCGGCATGGCGGGCGGATCGCTGCTGATCGCGCCCTGGGCCGACCGGCTGGGACGCCGGCCGCTGATCCTGGCCTGCCTGGCTCTCTCGGGCGTGGGCATGCTGGGCTCGGCCTTCAGCCACAGCGCCATCCAGCTTGCGGCGTTGCGCGTGCTCACGGGCCTGGGCGTGGGCGGCATCCTGGCCTGCAGCAACGTGATCGCCAGCGAATACGCCTCGCAGCGCTGGCGCAGCCTGGCCGTCACCCTGCAGTCCACGGGCTACGCGCTGGGCGCCAGCATTGGCGGCTCCATCGCGGTGTGGCTGCTGGGGCGCCATGACTGGCGCGCGGTCTTCCTGTTCGGCGGCTGCGTGACGCTGGGCGTGCTGGTCCTGGCCTGGTGGCGACTGCCCGAGTCCATGGACTTCCTGCTGGCGCGGCGCCCGGCCGGCGCGCTGCAGCGGCTCAACGCCCTGGTCGGCCGGCTGGGCCTGCCCACGCTGGTGGCGCTGCCGCCTGCCGCGCCCGCATCGGCGGGGCCGGTGCGGCGGGGCCCGCTGCAGCTGTTCGCGCCGGGCCTGCGCCGGCCCACGCTGCTGGTCTGGCTGTCCTTCTTCGCGGTGATGTTCGGCTTTTACTTCGTCATGAGCTGGACGCCCAAGCTGCTGGCCGCCTCGGGCCTCACGCCCGAGCAGGGCGTGACCGGCGGCGTGCTGCTGAGCCTGGGCGGCATCCTGGGCGCCACCTTGCTGGGCCTGCTGGCGGCGCGCTATCCCGTGCACCGCGCGCTGGCCGGCTTCATGCTGGCCACGGCCGTGCTGCTGTGCTTCATCGTGAGCAATCCGGGCTCGCTGCTGCTGTCGTACGCGCTGGCCTTCCTGATCGGTGTCTTCGTCAACGGCTGCGTGGCGGGGCTCTATGCCATCGCGCCCATGGTCTATGGCGGCGAGGTGCGCGTGACCGGCGTGGGCTGGGGCATAGGCATAGGGCGCATCGGCGCCATCGTCTCGCCCATGGTCGCGGGCTCGCTGCTCGACGCCTCCTGGTCGGCCAGCCAGCTGTACGTGGGCTATGGCGCGGCCTTCGTGTTCGCGGCCTGCATCGTGTCGCTGCACCGGCTGCAAGGGCCCGAAGCCGGCAGGCCCGCAGCCACGGGCCGCACGCTGTCGGCGCATTGAGCGCGACTTGCAGACAAGAAGGAGAACCCCATGACCGAATGCACCACCATTGCACCCGCCTCCACGCCTGCCTTCCCGCTGGACCAGTGGTATGTCGCCGGCTTTGCCTGGGAGCTGCAGGACGCGCCACTGGCGCGCACCCTGCTGGGCCGGCCCGTCGTGCTGTTTCGCACGCCCGATGGCAGCGTCGCCGCGCTGGAAGATCGCTGCTGCCACCGCGAGCTGCCGCTGTCCTGCGGCACGGTGGAGGCGCGCGGCCTGCGCTGCGGCTACCACGGCCTGCTGTTCGACCGCGCCGGGCAGTGCCTGGAGATTCCGGGCCAGCAGCGCATACCGCCCAAGGCCTGCGTCAAGTCCTTCGACCTGCGCGAGCGTGACCAGATCCTCTGGATCTGGATGGGCGCCACGCCCGATTCCTTGCCCGCGCAGGAGCCGCCCGCCTATCCCGTGCACGGCGATGCGCGCTACCGCTTCGGCGGCGATGTCTACCACTACGACGCGCCCTATCAGCTCATCCACGACAACCTGCTGGACCTCAGCCACCTGGGCTATGTGCACCTCAAGACCATCGGCGGCAATGCCGGCGTCCACATGAATGCCGAGCTCAAGGTGCGCCAGGAGGGCGACAGCGTCACCGTGCTGCGCTGGATGCCCGACTCCGACCCGCCGCCCACCTATGCGGCGGCCTGGCCGTTCGCGGGCCGCATCGACCGCTGGCAGGAGGTGGAGTTCCACCCCTCGCATGTGCGCATCTGGACCGGCGCCATGGATGCGGGCAGCGGCCAGCTCGACGACCCGCAGCGCGAAGGCTTTCACATGCGGGGATTTCATGGCGTGACGCCGGAGACCGAGCATTCGGCCCACTACTTCTGGACCATTGCCACCAACCCCCATCCGGACATGCAGGACACCACGCGCCTGGTGATCGACCAGACGGCCGCCACCTTCGAGGAGGACAAGGTCGTCATCGAGGCTCAGTTCCGCAACCAGCAGCGCTTTGGCGCGCGCCCCGTCATCGACATCCATGTGGACGCGGGCCCCAACCGCGCGCGCCGCGTCATCCACCGGCTGCGCGAGGCCAGCGCCCGTGCGCTGGCGGCGGCCTGATTTTTCCGAACCCCTCCATTCCCACGTTTCCCCATGCAAGCCAACCCCATCCTCCAGGTGCGCGTCGCGCGCAAATGCGCCGAGGCGCAGGACATCTGCAGCCTTGAACTCGTGCCGCTGGACGGCGAAAGCCTGCCCGCCTTCACGGCCGGCTCGCACATTGACCTGCACCTGCCCGGCGGCCTGGTGCGCCAGTACTCGCTGTGCAACGACCCGCAGGACACGGGCCGCTACGTGGTCGGCGTGCTGCGCGAAGCCGCCTCGCGCGGCGGCTCGGCCGCCGTGCACGAACAGGTGCAGGAAGGCCAGCAGATCGCCATCGGCGCGCCGCGCAACCACTTCGCGCTGCATGCGGGCGGGCCTGCACGTCATCTGCTGCTGGCCGGCGGCATAGGCATCACGCCCGTGCTGGCCATGGCGCGCCAGCTGGCGCGCGAGGGTGCCGACTTCGAACTGCACTACTGCGCGCGTTCGCGCGAGCGCATGGCCTTCACGGCCCTGCTGCAGTCCATGCCCTGGGCCGACCGCGTGCACCTGCATGTGGATGGCGAGGGCGCGCTCGACATGGCGCAGCTGCTCGGCGCCCCGCAGGCGGGCCTGCACCTGTATGTCTGCGGCCCGCGCGGCTTCATGGACGCGGCGCTGGGCATGGCACGCACGTCGGGCTGGGGCGAGGACAGCCTGCACTACGAGTTCTTCGCGGGCGAGGCCGTGCAGCGCGAGGGCGATGCCGGGTTCGAGATCGAGATCGCAAGCACCGGCCAGGTGGTGCGCGTGGCGCCCGAGCAGACCGTCGTCCAGGCGCTGGCCGGCATCGGCGTGGAGGTGCAGACCTCGTGCGAGCAGGGCGTGTGCGGCACCTGCCTCACGCGTGTGCTCTCGGGCGAGCCCGAGCACCGCGACATGTACCTGACCGAGGACGAGCAGGCCGCCTGCGACCAGTTCCTGCCCTGCTGCTCGCGCGCCAAATCCGCCCGGCTGGTGCTGGACCTGTAGCGCTGCACCGCGCAGGGCCCCTGGCGGGTGGACAATGGGTTTTCCCTTGCCCACAGCCCGTTGAAGCCGCTGATTTCCCCGCGGCAGCGGGCGCCGCTCTTTCGCCATGCAACCTGCCCTGCTTGTCCTGAACTTCAACGCCGAAGGCCATCTGCGCCAGATGGCCCAGGCCTTTCCCTCCTTCGACCTGCTCTACGCGCCCGACGCCAGCCAATGCGAGGCGGCTCTCGCCGAGCACGGCGCACGCATCCAGGCCGTGCTGACCATCGGCTCCATCGGCCTGTCGGCCGCGCAGATGCAGCGCATGCCTGCGCTGCGGCTGGTCTGCGCGCTGGGCGCGGGCTACGAGAACATCGATGTCGCCCATGCGCAGGCCCATGGCATTGCCGTGGGCAATGGCGCGGGCACCAATGACGACTGCGTGGCCGACCACGCCATGGGCCTGCTGATCGCCTCCGTGCGCGGCCTGGTGCGCCTGG
The DNA here is from genome assembly GCF_016428765.1 of Delftia sp. ASV31. Lineage (NCBI taxonomy): Bacteria > Pseudomonadati > Pseudomonadota > Betaproteobacteria > Burkholderiales > Comamonadaceae > Delftia > Delftia sp. ASV31. The sequence goes on along the minus strand of NZ_JAELTK010000079.1, from coordinate 11,571 downwards.
ACCGCGCCACGCGCGACGGCGTCTGGCGCACCGCCATGCCGCTGCCGCCCAATGTCTCGCACAAGCGCCTGGGCATCCTCGGCATGGGCGCCATCGGCGCCAAGATCGCCCAGCGCGCGCTGGGCTTCGAGATGGAGATCGGCTACCACAACCGCAGCCAGCGCAGCGAGCTGCCACACCGCTACTTCGGCGACCTGCTGTCCCTGGCGCAATGGGCCGATGTGCTGCTGGTCGCCACGCCGGGCGGCCCGGGTACGCGCCATCTCGTCAACGCCCAGGTGCTGGACGCACTGGGCCCGCAGGGCCACCTGGTCAATATCGCGCGCGGCAGCGTGGTCGATACCGCCGCCCTGGCCGCCGCCGTGCGCGAAGGCCGCCTTGCCGGCGCGGGCCTGGATGTCTACGAAAGCGAACCCGCGCCCCCGGCCGAACTGCTGCACCTGGACGCCGTGGTGCTCACGCCCCATGTGGGCGGCTGGTCGCCCGAAGCCGTGCAGGCCTCGGTGGACCGCTTCATCGCCAACATGCGCTGCCACCTGGAAGGCCGCCCGCTGGTCTCGCCGGTCACGGCCTGAGGCTGGATTCAGCCCTGTGCCATCCCGGCAGCTGCTGCCAGGTGCAGCAGCCCCATGACCAGGCAGAGGGCCGAGGACACATGCCAGAAGCGGTCGCTGTTGTCCGGAAAGCGTGGTTTCAACCACGGATAGGCCACGGCCCGCGCCACCAGCACCAGGCCGGCCCCGGCCAGCACCGGGCGCATGAAGGGCAGGGGACCCAGCAGGCCCGCGCCTGCCAGCGCATACCCCGCCAGCAGCGACAGCACCACGCCGATGGCCGCCGACACCAGTGGCGGATACCAGTGCCCGGCCTCGGCCATGCGCGCCATGCCCTCGCCGGCCCCCATGAGCCGCAGCCCACGTCCCCCCCAGACGATGCAGGCGAAGTGGGCCAGCGCGGCCGCCGTGTCGAACAGGGCGGCGGCCAGGGCCAGCAGTTGCACGCCCTTCACGGCAGGGCTTCCCACGCGCCGGTGTGCTGATGCTTCTTCATGGTGTATTCCTTGGGATTTGCTGCAATGGCCGGCCACTGTAGTGCTTAAACTCCGGGCAGAAAACTCGCCTTGTGCTCAGGTTTTGCCGCATGCCCTCCCATACCTCCGCTACCACTGAATCCCAGAGAAGAAGACAGCCCGTACAGGCCCGTGCGCAGCGCACGCTGCAGGCCATTCTTCAGGCAGCAGCTCAGATTCTGGTCAAGGAGGGCGAAGCCGCGCTCACTACCAATCGCATTGCCGAGCGCGCAGGCGTCTCCATCGGCACGCTCTACCAGTACTTCCCCGACAAGCAGGCCGTCTTCCGCGCCATGGTCGATGGCCAGCGCCGTGTGGCCGTCGCGGCCATCGAGGCCTGGCTGGAGCAGGCGTCGGAACAGGGCCTGCCGCGCGAGGCCGTGGCGCGCGGCGTGGTCGCCTGCATCGTCGAGGGCTTTGCGGGCCGCACGCCCGCGCGGCGCAAGCTGGCGCGCTTTGCCTGGCTGCAGGATGGTGACGAGCGCATTGCCCTGTCCATGCGCGAGACCGCCGAGCGCATGGCCGCCCACCTGCAGCGCTGGGGCGGCCCCTCGCTGTCCTATGCGCGCCTTTACGTGGCCACGCGGGCCGTGCTGGGCACGGTGCGCTTCGCCTCGCTGGAGGCTTCGCCGCTGATCGCCTCGGGTGCACTGGAGGAGCTGCTGTGCGAGATGGGGACAGACATGTTGCTGGGTGGCGTGCAGGGCGCCGGCGCTGCTGCCTCATAGAGGCAGTCCCATTCGCCGAGGCCATCATGGGGGTATGGCGTTCGTTGATGGCGTGCCGGAGGCCCGGGCCGTTCCTGCGCAGGAGGATGGCGAAAAAAAGGCCCCGCAGAGCGGGGCCTTTTGCTTCTACCGGAGTGTGCGATCAACCGATAGCATTCTAACGAGTTCGCGCGGCAATGGCTTTCTCCGCCACATCCACCAGGTCGGTGCCGACCTGCTGCTTCCACTTGTCGTAGACGGGGCGCGTGGCCTTGACGAAGGCTTCGCGCTCGGCCGGCGTGAGTTGGGTCACGGTCACGCCGTTGGCGGTCAGGTCCTTGAGCAGCGGCTTGTCGGCCTCGATCATGCCCTTGCGCGCGATCACGATCTGCTCCTTGGCGGCGTCCACGGCGGCCTGGCGCACGATGTCCTGGTCTTCCTTGGTCCAGGTGGCCCAGATGTCCTTGTTGACCACGAAGATCAGCGGATCGTTGATGTAGCCCCACAGCGTCAGATGCTTCTGGCCCACGGACTGCAGCTTGGCGGCCATGTAGACCGAGACGGGGTTTTCCTGGCCGTCCACGGCGCCGCTGGCCATGGCGGGCTGGGCATCGGCCCAGCTCATCTGCGTGGGGTTGGCGCCCAGCGCGGTGAAGGTGTCCAGGAACAGCGGCGAGCCCACGACGCGGATCTTCAGGCCCTTGAGGTCGGCAGGGGTCTTGATGGCGTGCTTGGAGTTGCTGATCTCGCGGTAGCCGTTCTCGCCCCAGGCCAGCGGCACCACGCCGGCCTTTTCCAGGCGCTGGAACAGGCGCTTGCCGGGCTCGCCATGCGTGAGTGCGTCGGCAGCGGCGTAGTCGGGCATGAGGAAGGGCAGGGCGAACAGGTTCAGCTCCTTGATCTGGGGCGACCAGTTCAGCGTGGAGCCCACGGCCATGTCGATCACGCCCTGGCGCAGCGCGCTGAATTCGCGCGTCTGGTCGCCCTGGATCAGGGACACGCCCGGGTAGAGCTTGATGTTGATGCGGCCGTTGGTGCGCTCGCGCACCTTGTTGGCCCAGATCTCGCCGCCCTTGCCCCAGGGAAAGGCCGTGCCCAGCACCAGCGACATGCGGTACTCGCTCTTGTACTTGGCCGGAGTCTGCGCCACTGCGGGAGCGGACGAAAGGGCCAGGGCCGCAGCCGCGGCCAGGCCGCTGGCGAGGAAAGTGCGAAGTTTCATTGCGAAGGTCTCCTTGTTGAATTTTTGGGAAATCAGTAGCCCAGGCGTGCTGGGAGCCAGAGAGCCAGCTGCGGGAAGGCGATCACGGCGATCATCACCAGGAACATGGCCAGCAGCATGGGGCCGACCCAGCGCACGGTGGACTCCATGCGCACGCCCGCGATGCGGCAGGACACCATCAGGTTCACGGCCAGCGGCGGCGTGAACTGGCCCAGCGCCACCTTGAGCGTGAGGATGACGCCGAACCACACCGGGTCCCAGTTGTAGTGCTGCATGATCGGCAGCAGCAGCGGCACGAAGATCAGGAAGATGGAGATGCCGTCCAGGAACATGCCCACGGTGATCAGCAGCAGGATCAGCAGCGCCATCACGCCGTACTCGCCCAGGCCCGAGTCCACGATGGCCTTGGCCACCGGATCGATCACGCCCAGCGTGGACAGCGAGAACGCGAAGATGCCGGCCAGCGACACCACCAGCAGGATCACGGCCGACAGCTCGCCGGCCTCGCGCAGGATGGGGTAGAGGTCGCGCAGCGTGATGGTGCGGTGGATCACCATGCCCACGAACAGGCCGTAGAACACGGCCACCACCGCGGCCTCGGTGGGGGTGAACCAGCCGGCGCGCATGCCGCCCAGGATCAGCACCGGAGCGGCCAGGCCCCAGGAGGCCTCGCGCAGGCTGCGCCAGAACGGCGGGCGCGGCATGGACGATTCCAGCGCACCCATCTTGTGCTTGCGCGACATCCACACGGCGGGAATGATCAGCGCCACGCCGGCCAGGATGCCGGGGATCATGCCGGCCGCAAACAGCGCCGGCACCGAGGCGCCGGGCACCAGCACCGAGTAGATGATGAAGGCCACGGACGGCGGGATCAGGATGTCGGTGGCCGCGGCCGCGCCCACCACGCTGGCCGAGAAGCTGCCCGGATAGCCGGCACGGCTCATGGCCGCGATCATCACGCCGCCCACGGCGGCGGCATTGGCCGGGCCCGAGCCCGAGATGCCGCCCAGGAACATGGCCACGGCAATCGCCACCAGGGGCAGCATGCCGGGGCCGCGGCCCACGATGGCCACGGCGAAGTTCACCAGACGCAGCGCCACGCCCGAGCGGTCGAAGATCGAGCCCACGAGCACGAACATCGGAATCGCCAGCAGCGGGTACTTGCCCAGGCCCGCGTAGAAGTTCTGCGGCACGGCCAGCAGGCCGTACCACTGCGTGTCGGGGCTGGCCAGCGCGATGGCGGCGGCGCCCGCCAGGCCCAGGGCCGCGCCGATCGGCACGCCCAGGAACATCAGGCCCAGGAAGGCGATGAAGAGCAGGGTTGCGATCATGGCGCCTTCTCCCCGGGGCTGTCATCGAAGGCGCCAGGGCGGCCCTGGCGCTGGAACAGCTGCAGCGCGCGCACCGTGATCAGGGCCGAGCAAATCGGCAGCCACATCGAATACCACCACTGCGGCACGCCGATGCCGGGCGAGGTTTCCTCGAAACGGTAGTCGTCCCAGACCACGCGCACGCTCAGTGCGGCGATCACGGCGAACAGCAGGGCCACCATCAGCGTGCCGAAGCGCGCCAGGCGCTTCCTGCGCAGGGCGCTGCCGCCTTCGGCGAAGTATTCGATGCGGATATGGGCGTTGCGCGCCACGGCCGCCGAGCCCGCGACCATGGCCAGCAGGATCATCAGGAAGACCGAGATTTCCTCGGTCCAGGCGAAGGAGGAGGAGGTGAAGTAGCGCACCAGCACATTGGCGAAGGTGATCAGGGCCAGCAGGGCCATGATCACCACGGTGAGCCAGTCCTCGATGCGCAGCGAACGCGGCTCGTCCGGCTGCGAAGGCGTCTCAGCGGCGCCGTTTTCGGTGGGAGGGGATGACATGGACGCGGGGAGTCAGAAAATTACACATGGCGGGGCAGATGCAGTCACTGAGCTTCCTCGGCGTCGTGTGCCGGGGGCCGTGAGGAAAAAATGTCACATTGGGTAAATGCGGCGCAGCGCCATTATGTGCGCATCCATGCGGTGTGCCAGAGGGACCATCCCTGCCCCGTCAGGCACCCGTCACGGCCCGGCGGATAATGGCGGGCATGGAAACCAAATGGCTAGAAGATTTCGTCAGCCTGGCTGAAACACGCAGTTTCAGCCGCTCCGCCCAACTGCGGCATGTGACGCAACCTGCGTTCTCGCGCCGCATCCAGGCACTGGAGGCCTGGGCCGGCACCGACCTTGTGGACCGCAGCTCCTACCCGACCCGGCTCACGCCGGCCGGCAAGACCATGTATGACCAGGCGCTGGAGATGCTGCAGTCGCTGCAGAGCACGCGCACCATGCTGCGGGCGCATGTCAGCGCGGGCAAGGGCATGGTGGGGTTTGCGGTGCCGCACACGCTGGCCTTCACTTTCTTCCCGAACTGGGTCTCCAGCGTGCAGGCCAAGTTCGGGCCGTTCCGCAGCCGGCTGTTCGCGCTCAACGTGCATGACGCCGTAATGCGCCTGGTCGAAGGCGGCTGCGACCTGCTGATCGCCTACTTCCATCCGTCCCAGCCCTTCCAGCTTGACCCGGCGCGCTACGAGATGGTCAGCCTGGGCCATGAGGTGCTCGCCCCCTACGCCAAGCCCGACGCCGACGGCCTGCCGCTGCACCAGCTGCCGGGCCGCCAGGGCCAGCCGCTGCCCTATCTGGGCTATGCGCCCGGCGCCTACCTGGGCCGGGTGACGGAGCTCATCCTCAAGGAAGCGGCCGAGGCCGTGCACCTGGAACGCGTCTACGAGACCGACATGGCCGAAGGCCTCAAGGCCATGGCGCTGGAAGGCCATGGCGTCGCGTTCTTGCCGTTCAGTGCCGTGCGCAACGAGCTGGAGGCCGGGCGCCTGGTCAGCGCCGCGCCTGCGGGCGACAACGGTTTTCGCATGGACATGGAAGTGCGCGCCTACCGTGAAAAACCCGCCAGCAAGGACGCGCCCCAGGGCGTGGCCGGCGCGCTGTGGAACTTCCTGCTGGAGCAGGGCGAGACCATCGGCTGACACGCCAAACGGCACGCATCAGGAAAAAAGGGGCTCTCGCAGCCCCTTTTTGCTGCACGTTGGTGCATGCGGGTGCCCGGCAAGAGACCGACTTGGTGCACGGGTTATGCCTAGGGTAAACACCTATTATGCATAGCATGCATAAGGGCTTTTGCAAACGGCATTGGCTGTGCCACCGGCCCTGGCATTAGAGTGCGCGCACAGCAACCACGCCGTGTGCAGGACCGCCGGTGCGCTGGATCGGTCAAAAAACGCGTGCCATGGCACGGCAGTTGCTTACCTGAATCCGGCTGACGTGCTGGAAAGCCCTAGCACGTGTCGGTGCTCCAGCACCGTGCGTGATTGCACAATATGTGTCACATCGTTGATAGTTCGAGCCAGCCCACAAGGCGACTCGACCGTTCTCATCAAGACCGTTTTCGTTCTCATCTCAGGAGACCCGTATGAAGAAGCATTTGTTGGCCATCGCCGTGACCGCCCTGGCTGCAGGCAGCGCTTTCGCGCAGGCTGGTGACACCCTGGCCAAGATCAAGTCCTCCGGCGCCGTGACGCTGGGCGTGCGTGAATCCTCCGGCCTGGGCTACACGCTGGGCAATGGCAAGTACGTGGGCTTCCACACCGAGATGGGCGAGCGCGTGCTGGCCGACATCCAGAAGGAACTGGGCCTGGCCAAGCTGGACATCAAGTACCAGCCCGTCACCTCGCAAAACCGCATCCCCCTGGTGACCAACGGCACCGTTGACCTGGAGTGCGGCTCCACCACCAACAGCCAGGCCCGCCAAAAGGATGTGGCCTTCGCCGTGACCACCTACGTGGAAGAAGTGCGCATCGCCGTCAAGGGCAACTCCGGCATCACCGGCATCAAGGACCTGAACGGCAAGACCATCGTCACGACGACGGGCACCACCTCGGTGCAGACCCTGCGCAAGAACAAGCGCGCCGACGGCCTGACCTTCAAGGAAGTCATGGGCAAGGACCACGCCGACAGCTTCCTGATGCTGGAAACCGGCCGTGCCGACGCCTTCATCATGGACGGCTCCATCCTGGCTGCCAACATCTCCAAGTCCAAGGCACCTGCCGACTACAAGATCGTCGGCGAAACCCTGTCGGTCGAGCCCATCGCCTGCATGCTGCGCAAGGACGATCCTGCCTTCAAGAAGGCCGTGGACGACTCCATCAAGCGCCAGATCGCCGACGGCTCGCTGGCCAAGCTCTATGACAAGTGGTTCATGCAGCCGATTCCCCCGGCCAACGTGAAGGTCGGCCTGCCACTGTCCGACGCCACCAAGGACGCATGGGCCCACCCCAACGACAAGCCCATGGAGTCGTACGAAGTCAAGTAAGCACCAGCTGAATGCCGCCCCTTCTGCCATGCGGTTGGAAGGGGCGTTTTTTGTTGCGTCGCCGGTTTTTCTGCCGGCACGCATTTCGTGTTTTGAATGAAGGGGTGCTCCTATGAGTTGGGATTGGCAGGTGTTCTGCCAGGACACCATTACCCAAGAGGTCGGTCAAAGCTGCTTCGGCAAGAACGGCGATATCACCTACCTGGACTGGATGCTGTCGGCCTGGGGCTGGACCATTTCCGTGTCGCTGCTGTCGCTGGTGATCGCACTGGTCGTCGGATCGCTGATCGGCACGCTGCGCACTTTGGAGGGCCGGCCGTGGATCGTGCGGCTGGGCAATGCCTGGGTGGAGCTGTTTCGCAATATTCCGCTGCTGGTCCACATCTTCATGTGGTACCACGTGGTTCCGTCCTTTGTTCCTGCGCTGAAGTCGCTGCCGGGCTTCGTGCTCGTGGTGCTGGCGCTGGGTTTCTTCACCTCGGCGCGTATCGCTGAGCAGGTGCGTTCGGGCATCCAGGCGCTGCCGCGCGGCCAGCGCTATGCGGGCATGGCGATGGGTTTCACCACGTTCCAGTACTACCGCTACGTGCTGCTGCCCATGGCGTTCCGCATCATCATCCCGCCGCTGACCAGCGAGACCATGAACGTGTTCAAGAACTCGTCCGTGGCCTTCGCCGTGTCCGTGGCCGAGCTGACCATGTTCGCCATGCAGGCGCAGGAAGAGACTTCGCGCGGCATCGAGATCTATCTGGCCGTCACAGGCCTGTATGTGATTTCCGCCTTTGCCATCAACCGCATCATGGCCTTCATCGAGAAGCGTTCGCGCGTCCCGGGCCTGATCGCTGCCAGCGGCGGAGGACACTGACATGAACCTGCAAATCGACTGGTCGTTCTTCACCTGGGACCTGTTCAGCAACTTCGTGCTGAAGGGCCTGTACTTCAGCCTGACGCTGACCGTCATCGCCACCATCGGCGGCGTGCTCTTCGGCACCGTGCTGGCGCTGATGCGCCTGTCCGGCAAGAAGTGGCTTGATGTGCCCGCCACGCTCTACGTCAACGGCATGCGCTCCGTGCCGCTGGTGATGGTGATCCTGTGGTTCTTCCTGCTGATGCCGCTGATCATCGGTCGGCCCATCGGCGCCGAGGTCTCGGCCATCATCACCTTCATCGCCTTCGAGGCGGCCTACTTCAGCGAGATCATGCGCGCGGGCATCCAGTCCATCCCGCGCGGCCAGGTCTCTGCGGGCCAGGCCATGGGCATGACCTACGGCCAGAACATGCGCCTCGTGGTCCTGCCCCAGGCCTTCCGCAACATGCTGCCGGTGCTGCTCACGCAGACCATCATCCTGTTCCAGGACACCTCGCTGGTCTATGCCATCGGTGCCTACGACATGCTCAAGGGCTTCGAAGTGGCGGGCAAGAACTATGGCCGTCCCATCGAATCCTATCTGGCCGCTGGCGTGACCTACTTCGTGCTGTGCTACTCGCTCTCGTGGGCAGTCAAGCGCCTGCACAAGAAAATTGCCATCATTCGATGAGCCAGCACCCCATTGAGGAATTGCAATGATTGAACTCAAGAACGTTTCCAAGTGGTACGGCAGCTTCCAGGTGCTGACCGACTGCTCCACCAACATCCAGAAGGGTGAGGTCGTGGTGGTCTGCGGCCCTTCGGGCTCGGGCAAGTCCACGCTGATCAAGACCATCAACGCGCTGGAGCCCTTCCAGAAGGGCGAGATCTTCGTGGACGGCGTGGCCGTGCACGATCCCAAGACCAACCTGCCCCAGCTGCGCAGCCGCGTGGGCATGGTGTTCCAGCACTTCGAGCTGTTCCCGCACCTGTCGGTGACCGAGAACCTGACCATCGCCCAGATCAAGGTGCTCGGTCGCAGCCCGGACGACGCCAAGAAGCGCGGCCTCAAGATGCTGGACCGCGTGGGCCTGACGGCGCACAAGGACAAGTTCCCGGGCCAGCTGTCGGGTGGCCAGCAGCAGCGCGTGGCCATTGCGCGCGCGCTGTCCATGGACCCCATCGTGATGCTGTTCGACGAACCCACCTCCGCGCTGGACCCCGAAATGGTCGGCGAAGTGCTGGACGTGATGATCGGCCTGGCCAACGAAGGCATGACCATGATGTGCGTGACCCACGAAATGGGCTTTGCGCGCAAGGTGGCCAGCCGCGTGATCTTCATGGACGTGGGCGGCAAGATCCTGGAGGACTGCTCCAAGGACGAATTCTTCGGCAACCCCGAAGCACGCCAGCCGCGCACCAAGGAATTCCTCAACAAGATCCTGCAGCACTGATCGGCTGCTGCCGGCAGGCAGCAGGCCATCTCAAGACAAGGGCGCTTCGGCGCCCTTAGTCTTTTGCCGCTCTGGAGCGGCCGGGGCTGCGCCGTGCGGCGGTGCGCGGCTCGGGCGTCCTGATCAACTGGTGGTTGAACTCCTTCCACAGCGCGTCGCGCCGGGCCAGCGCCTCGGACACATCCTTGTGGCGCAGCTGGGCCACGGCCGAGACCAGGGCGTTGCACAGGTAGAAGGCTGCCGTGTAGGAGTGAAAGGGCGAGGCATTGGCCGTGCGCACCTGCAGCCAGTGGTGGGCCACGGTGGCCAGCGGCGCGGCGGGGCTGTCGGTGAGGGCCAGCACCTGGGCGCCGGCGTCGGCAAAGCGCTGCGCTATCTCGAAGGTGCCGCGCGAATACTGGCTGACGCTGAAGGCCAGCAGCGTGTCCGAGGGGCCGATCCACAGCAGCTGGTCGGCCGGCGCGATGGCTCCGGCATCCAGCTCCTGCACGCCGGGGCGGCACATGTTCAGGTGCAGGGCCAGCCAGGCGGATACCGGCGAGCTGTTGAGCTGGGCCAGCACGAACACACGGCCCTCGCCCTGGGCCAGCTTGCGTGCCATGGCCTCGAAGGCCGCCATGTCCAGCCCCTCGCGCGTGGCCTGGATGTTGTGCTGGTCGTGCAGCAGCGCATCGTCCACGCACTCGCTCAGGCTGCGCTGCGCGCCCAGCAGCACGGGCGCGCGCTGGGCGGCCGTCTGCAGCAGCGCCGTCACCTCGCCGCGCGCCTCGCGCTGGGCCTCGGCATAGCTGGCATAGCCGAGCTTGGCGAACAGCCGCACCACGGTCGAGGCGCTGGTGCCCGTGTGCGCGGCCAGCGCCGTGGCCGACTCCAGCAGCGCATGCGGGTAGTTGCTGCCCAGGGTCTGGGCCAGCGTCAGCTCGCTGGCCGTCAGCTCCGCGCCCTGCTGCGCCAGGCGCTGCGGCAGCAGCAGTGCGGCTTTTTGCAATGGTGATTTCATATTTTTCTTGTATATGCAACGTGTGTTGCAAAATAGGGGGTCGCGTGCAACACTGCATGCACTCTGGAGATTCCACCATGCACGATACCCTCGAACAAAGCCGCGTGCAGCAGCGCGCGAGACTGCTGGACTGGCTGGGCAGCCAGCAGCAGGCCATGCAAGACCTGTTGCACAGGATTGTCGATATCGACAGCGGCAGCCGCGATGAAGCCGGCATCCTGGCCGTGGCCCAGGCGCTGCGCGAGCGGCTGGAGGCGGCAGGCGTGGCCGTGCGTTTCGAGGACGTGCCTGGCTACGGCGTGCTGCTGCATGCCGATGTCGCCGGTCCCGACGGGGACGGCCCGGCCGAAGGCGCGCCCATCTACCTGATGGGCCATATGGACACGGTCTTTCCAGCGGGCACCGTGGCGCGCCGCCCCTTCCGCGTGGAAGAGGGCAGGGCCTACGGTCCCGGCGTGGCCGACATGAAGTCGGGCCTGGTGCTCAACGTCTTCGTGGCCGAGGCCTTTGCGCGCTGCGGCGGCCTGAAGGCGCCGCTCAAGCTGTTCTTCTCGTGCGACGAGGAGATCGGCTCGCCCGCCACGCGCCAGACCATCATGGACACGGTGCGCGGTGCGCGCGCCGTCTTCAATGCCGAGCCCGGCCGCGTCAGCGGCAACCTGGTGACCAGCCGCAAGGGATCGATGGCCGTGGAGTTCGAGGTGCAGGGCGTTGCCGCCCATGCGGGCATCAACCACGCGGCCGGCGCCAGCGCGCTGGAGGCCATGGCGCGCAAGCTGCTGGCCCTGCATGCGCTGACCGATCCCGCCACGGGCACGACCACCAATGTGGGCGTGCTGCAGGGCGGCATCGTGCCGAACATGGTGGCGCCCCACGCCAAGGCCGAGCTCGATGTGCGCTACACGGCCCAGACC
>NZ_JAELTK010000078.1:0-29398 GCF_016428765.1 Delftia sp. ASV31 | reverse complement strand
GGCCTGGGCTGCAGCCGTCACGGCAGGCGGGAGCTTTTGCAGGTTGGGCGGATCCAGCAGCAGGGTGTAGTTGCGCTGCAGGTTGCCCGAGGCCCAACTGGCGTCGATCACCAGATCGACAAAGGGTTCGTTGACGGGCTGTGTGCTTGTGAGGCGCAGCACGGCCGAGCCATCCGCGCGGCGCTGCACGCTGACGCGCACCTGGCTGGCGGTGGCGTTGTACTCCATGCCCTGGGTGCGGAAGACGCCGGGAGAGGCCACGCCCACGCGCAAGCCTTCGGCTTCAGCGGCGGTGATCTGGGGGATTTCGACTTCGGCACGCAGGGGCTCGCCCAGGGCCGATTGCACGTTCACCCGGCCCAGAGCCAGCGCCCAGGCCTCGGAGGCGGGCAGTGCGACCGAGACGACGGCCGCAGTGGCCAGCACAGAGAGTTTCCAACGATGCATAAAGCGTCAAACCTGTGTGGATGCAATTGGGCAGGCACTATTGTTATTGTGGGAATGCCCGCGCTTGCACATGTAATTGAAATTTACCCGGGGATAGATGGCACGCCATCTACCAGGGTGCTTGGGTCGCATTGTCGGCCACGCTATAGGATCGCAAGCGTCTGGTTGCCGGTGAACGCCAATAGTTGTTGTCGAACGGCAACGAGGAGAAACACAATGTATCTTTGGTGATTGTAGGCAACCACCTACAGCCAATGGACAAGAGACCTGGGCATTGTGCCCAATTGCCCAGGGCTTAAAGCCGAAAAAAGCGCCATGTCCCGGCCCGGGACATGGCGCTTTTTGTGTTGGCTCAAGCCGGCGATGCTCAGGCGGCGAGCAGGATGCGCAGCATGCGGCGCAGCGGCTCGGCGGCGCCCCACAGCAGCTGGTCACCGATCACGAAGGCCGACAGGTACTCGGGGCCCATGTTCAGCTTGCGCACGCGGCCCACGCCGACTTCCAGGCCGCCGGTGATGGCGGCAGGGGTCAGTTCCTTGACGGTGATGGCGCGGTCGTTGGGAACCCACTTCACCCAGGGGTTGCCGGACTTGATGATGGCTTCCAACTCTTGCAGGGGCAGGTCCTTCTTGAGCTTGAGGGTCAGCGCCAGGCTGTGGCAGCGCATGGCACCGATGCGCACGCACAGGCCATCGACAGGGATGGTCTGCTCGGTGCCCAGGATCTTGTTGACCTCGGCCTGGCCCTTCCACTCTTCCTTGGACTGGCCGTTGTCCAGCTGCGCATCGATCCAGGGGATCAGGCCACCGGCCAGCGGCGCGCCGAAGAATTCGGTGGGCACGTCGGTGCGGATGGTCTGGGCCACCTTGCGGTCGATGTCCAGGATGGCGGATGCGGGCGTGGCCAGTTCGTCGGCCACGGCGGCGTGCACCACGCCCATGCCCTTGAGCAGTTCGCGCATGTGGTTGGCGCCGCCACCGGAGGCTGCCTGGTAGGTCATGGAGCTGACCCATTCCACGAGACCGGCCTTGAACAGGCCGCCCAGGCCCATCAGCAAGATGGAGTTGGTGCAGTTGCCGCCAATCCAGTTCTTGCCGCCCGCGGCGAGCTTGGACTGGATCAGCCCTTCATTGACGGGGTCGAGCACGATGACGGCATCGCCTTCCATGCGCAGCGACGAGGCGGCATCGATCCAGTGGCCGTTCCAGCCCGAGGCGCGCAGCTGGGGGAAGACTTCCTTGGTGTAGTCGCCGCCCTGGCAGGTGATGATGATGTCGCACTTGGACAGCTCTGCAATGTCGTTGGCATTGCGCAGCTCGGTGTGGGTCTTCGCCATGGCCGGGGCCTTGCCGCCGGCGTTGGAAGTGGAGAAGAACACGGGCTCGATCAGGTCGAAGTCGCCCTCTGCCTGCATGCGGTCCATCAGCACGGAGCCGACCATGCCGCGCCAGCCGACGAGGCCTACCAATTGCTTGCTCATTTTTGAAACGCCCTTTCAGTGTGAAAACAGTGCTTGATCAAGACTGTTGTCGCCCGGCTCGTCTAGGCCAGGTGAGGGCGCACGACGAACCGGGCTGGGTCAGCCTTTGATTGTCGTAATGGTTGTGGAGGTGATTGCGCGCGCAGCCACACCAGCCATGGCGGCGGGTGCAATGTTCAGCAGGAGGAACGGGCGGGCGGCAAACATAAGAGACGTCATTCTATCGAATACGCCAGGAAAGAAAATGTCTGTTTTGATGAATATCTTCGTCGAATCGGCGAAAGCCGAACGTCTATTTTGACGTTTTGCCATGTTGTGGCGAAGCAGGGCAGCACCTGCCCGCCACAGGGACAGCTGCAAGCCTGGAGAGGCTGGCGGCCGTCATGGACTTCAGGCCAGTGCGGCCACCACGGCATCGCCCATCTCGCGGGTGGAGACCTTGGTCGTGCCTTCGCTGTAGATGTCGGCCGTGCGCAGGCCCTGGGCCAGCACCTTTTGCACGGCGGCTTCGATGCGCTGGGCGGCGGCTTCCTGGTTCAGCGAGAAGCGCAGCATCATCGCGGCCGACAGGATGGTGGCCAGCGGATTGGCAATGCCCTTGCCAGCGATGTCGGGGGCCGAGCCGTGGCTGGGCTCGTACAGGCCCTGGCCCCTGGAGTTGAGCGATGCCGAGGGCAGCATGCCGATGGAGCCGGTCAACATGGAGGCTTCGTCGGACAGGATGTCGCCGAACATGTTGCCCGTGACCACCACGTCAAAGCGCTTGGGTTCCTTGACCAGCTGCATGGCGGCGTTGTCCACGTACATGTGATCCAGTTGCACATCGGGGTACTGCTGGCCCACTTCGGTGACCACGTCCTTCCAGAACTGGAATGTTTCCAGCACGTTGGCCTTGTCCACGCTGGTCACGCGCTTGCTGCGCTTTTGCGCGGCCTGGAAGGCGACATGGGCGATGCGCTCGATCTCGGGCTTGGAGTAGCGCATGGTGTCGAAGGCTTCCTCGGCACCGGGGAAGTGGCCGTCGGTGGCCACGCGGCGGCCGCGCGGCTGGCCGAAGTAGATGTCGCCGGTCAGCTCGCGGATGATGAGGATGTCCAGGCCCGCGACCAGCTCAGGCTTGAGGCTGGAGGCGTGGGTCAGTTCCGCATAGCAGATGGCCGGGCGGAAGTTGGCGAACAGGCCCATGTGCTTGCGCAGGCCCAGGATGGCCTGCTCGGGGCGCAGCGGGCGGTCCAGCGTGTCGTACTTCCAGTCGCCCACGGCGCCGAACAGCACGGCGTCGGACTCCATGGCCAGCTTCAGCGTGGATTCGGGCAACGGGTGGCCGGCAGCTTCGTAGGCAGCGCCGCCCACGGGGGCCGTCTGCATGTCGAAGTCCAGGCCCAGGGCGCCCAGCACCTTCACGGCTTCCGCAACGATTTCGGGGCCGATGCCATCACCGGGCAAGACTGCGATTTTCATGGTGTTCCTTTTGAGAGACTGTTCGGATGGTGGAAGGCCGCCGGCGGCTGGTTCAGCAACGCCTGCGGCCCATTGATGCGCGCAAGTGGAGATCGATCAGCGCTGCACCAGCGTGTGGGCCAGCCAGGGCTTGGTGGCCAGGCGCTCGGCCTCGTAGGCGCGGATCTTGTCGGCATGGCGCAGGGTCAGGCCGATATCGTCAAAGCCGTTGAGCAGGCAGAACTTGCGAAAGGCGATGACATCGAAAGGGATCTCCTCGCCCTGCGGGCGCACGATCACCTGGCGATCCAGATCGATGGTCAGTTCGTAGCCGGGGAAGGCCGCGATCTCGTTGAACAGCGTGTCGATCGTGGCCTCGGGCAGCACGATGGGCAGCAGGCCGTTCTTGAAGCAGTTGTTGAAGAAGATGTCTGCAAAGCTGGGCGCCAGGATGGCGCGAAAGCCGTACTGGTCCAGCGCCCAGGGCGCGTGCTCGCGGCTGGAGCCGCAGCCGAAGTTCTTGCGTGCGACCAGGATGGAGGCGCCCGCATAGCGCGGCTGATTGAGCACGAAGTCGGGGTTGGGCTTGCGCGAGGCCGGGTCCTGGCCGGGCTCGCCATGGTCCAGGTAGCGCCATTCGTCGAACAGGTTCACGCCGAAGCCGGTCTTCTTGATCGACTTGAGGAACTGCTTGGGAATGATGGCGTCGGTATCGACGTTTTCGCGGTCCATTGGGGCGACAAGGCCCTTGTGCACGGTGAATTGTTGCATGGCTGTATCGGATTCAGGGTTCAGCGGGCGGCGCGTTCGATGGCGCTGCCCGCGCTTTGCACGTCCTGGCCAATGCCCTTGACGGTATTGCAGGCGGCCAGGGTGAAGGCCAGGCCGATCAGGAGGATCGAGAAGGAGGGCTTCATGGTGTGCAGGCGGGGCAGTTGCGGGATCGGATCAGGAGAACCTGCGGATGTCCACGAAGTGGCCGTGGATGGCGGCGGCTGCAGCCATGGCGGGGCTCACCAGGTGGGTGCGTCCGCCCGCGCCCTGGCGGCCTTCGAAGTTGCGGTTGCTGGTGGAGGCGCAGCGCTCGCCGGGCTCCAGGCGGTCGGCATTCATGGCCAGGCACATGGAGCAGCCGGGCTCGCGCCATTCAAAGCCTGCCGCCTTGAAGATCTGGTCCAGGCCTTCGCGCTCGGCCTGTTCCTTGACCAGTCCGGAGCCGGGCACGACCATGGCCAGCTTGATGTTGCGCGCCACCTTCTGGCCCAGCTTCTTGACCACGGCGGCGGCCTCGCGCATGTCTTCGATGCGGCTGTTGGTGCACGAGCCGATGAAGACCTTGTCCACGAAGATGTCGTCGATCGCCTTGCCGGGCTCCAGCGCCATGTAGGTCAGCGCGCGTTCGATGGCGCCGCGCTTGCTGGCATCCTTTTCCTTGTCGGGGTCCGGCACGCGGGCATCCACGCCCAGCACCATCTCGGGCGAGGTGCCCCAGGTGACCTGAGGCACGATCTCGCTGGCCTGCAGCTCGACCACGCGGTCGAACTTCGCATCGGCATCGGAGTGCAGCGTCTTCCAGTAGGAGACGGCGGCATCCCATTCGGCGCCAGTGGGGGCAAGCGGGCGGCCCTTGACGTACTGGATGGTCTTGTCGTCCACGGCCACCAGGCCTGCGCGCGCGCCGCCTTCGATGGCCATGTTGCATACCGTCATGCGGCCTTCCATGCTCAGGTCACGGATGGCTTCGCCCGCGAACTCGATGGTGTAGCCCGTGCCGCCGGCCGTGCCGATCTTGCCGATGATGGCCAGCACGATGTCCTTGGCCGTGATGCCGGGGGCCGCCTTGCCGCTGACGTTGATCAGCATGTTCTTGGCCTTCTTGGCCAGCAGGGTCTGGGTGGCCATCACGTGCTCGACCTCGGACGTGCCGATGCCGTGGGCCAGTGCGCCGAAGGCGCCGTGCGTGGACGTGTGGCTGTCGCCGCAGACCACGGTCATGCCGGGCAGGGTGGCGCCCTGCTCGGGGCCCATGACGTGGACGATGCCCTGACCCTTGTCCATGAAGGGGAAGAAGGCCGCAGAGCCGAACTCGCCGATGTTGGTGTTCAGCGTGGTGATCTGTTCCTTGCTGATGGGGTCGGCAATGCCGTCATAGCCGCGCTCCCAGCCGTCGGTGGGGGTGTTGTGGTCGGCCGTGGCGACCACGGAGCTGATGCGCCACAGCTTGCGGCCGGCCATGCGCAGGCCTTCGAAGGCCTGGGGGCTGGTGACTTCGTGCACCAGGTGGCGGTCGATGTAGAGGACGGCGGTGCCGTCATCCTCGGTGTGGATGACGTGCTCGTCGAAGATCTTGTCGTAGAGGGTGCGTCCCATGGCGTTCTCGAATGGTTGGTGTCGTGGGGAAATTTTTGGGGGCATCCAGCGGCCAAGTGGCCTTCAGGATGCGCTGGCCGGCGGGCTCAGGTGCTCGACCAGCAGGCGGGCCGTGACGGGTAGCGCGTCGAAGTCACGCGCCACGATGCTCAGCTCGCGCCGAGCCCAGTCGTCGCTGAGCTCCAGTGCGCGCAGGTGGCCCACGCCGTGCATGAGCTCGAAGGCGCGGTCGGGGATCAGTCCCACGCCCAGGCCGTTGTCGATCATGCGGCACATGGCATCCAGGCTGGTGACCTGGATGCGCTGGTGCAGCGCATGCCCCGCCTGTGCGGCGGCCGCACGCATGGCCAGGCTGATGGAGGAGCCGGCCTGCAGGCTGACGATGTCCCATTCGAGCACATCGGCAAAGGCCACGCTGTCGCTGTGCGCCAGCGCGTGCTGCTCGGGCACCACGACGACCAGGCGATCCTCGCGGTAGGGGCGGTGCTGCAGTACGGGAGTGGCCTGGCCATTGCCCAGTGGCATGTACGCCATGGAGCAGATGCCGATGTCGGCCGTGCCTTCCTGTACGGCAGCCAGTACGGCGGGGCTGAGCTGCTCCTGCAGGTCGATCTTGACCTGGCCGTGCTTGCGCGCGAACACGCCCAGGTCTTCCGGCAGGAACTGCACGATGGCAGACATGTTGGCGTGGATGCGCACATGGCCGCGCACGCCATCGGCGTACTCGGACAGCTCGCCCTGCATGCGCTCCAGGCCGTACAGCACGTTGCGGGCATGGTGCAGCAGGCTTTCGCCGGCCGGCGTCAAGGTCACGCCACGGCTGTGTCGGTACAGCAGGGCTGTGTCCACCGTGGCTTCGAGATCGGACAGGCGCTTGCTCACCGCCGAGGCTGCAATGAACTCACGCTCGGCCGCGCGGCCGATGCTGCCAAGTTCGCAGACAGCCACGAACAGCTGCAGGGAGGTAAGGTCTATGCGCCGTGCAAAACTGCGCTCTGAATTCTTCATGTGGTGGGGTTCAGGCTTCTCATTAGGAGAAGTTGGATGGATTTTCTCGCACAAGTCATCGATCTGTCATCTTCAAGCGCGATGTCTTTGGTGATGTCGTGCGATTTCATGGAGATGGGGGTCATGTCCCCTGGCGATGGCTGCGGTCGGCCTTTCCTGTCGGAACGCCGGTTGCATACTGAAAGAATTTGTCAATCTTTGCGCCAGTCGCCTGCATGGATTGCTGCAAAAATAAGAGCATATGAACGATCGATACCCGACGGGCCTGCGAGCCCTGCCTGCAGGCCTGTCATTGCTGCTGGCCGCAGCCCTGTCCTGCATGGCCGTCCCGGCGTCTGCCAAGCCGCAGCCACCAGCGAAGAACACGGCCAAGAGCGGTGCGAAGGCACCGGCCAGACCTGCAGCCAAAGCGGCAGCCAGGCCAGCCGGCAAGGCCGCCGTCAAGACCGGGGGCAAGTCGGCGCCCTCTCCAACGCGCAATGCGGCGGCCAAGGCCGCCGCTGGCGTGGCGGCAGGGGCCGTTGCGGCCGGAACTGCCGCAGCCGCACTGGGCCATGCACCCAAGGGCGAGCCCGGCCTGAGCGCGGCCGAGGTCACAGCGCTGCACCAGCATGCCGAGCAGGGCGAGGCCAGCGCCCAGTACGCGCTGGGTTCGCTGTACAAGCGCGGCCAGGGCGTTGCCCTGAGTGCCGAGACGGCGGCCCAGTGGTATGAGAAGTCTGCGCAGCAAGGCTATGCGCCAGCCCAGTCCGAGCTGGGGTTGATGTATGCGAATGGCCGGGGCGTGGCGCGTGACGATGCCCAGGCCGTGCAGTGGTATCGCAAGGCTGCCGAGCAGGGCGATGCCGTGGCCCAGAACAACCTGGGCCTGATGCTGGCCGAGGGGCGCGGAGCCGCCAAGGACCCCGCGCAGGCCGTGCAGTGGTTCCAGCGCTCGGCCGAGCAAGGCGAAGCGGCCGGCCAGTACAGCCTGGGCGTGATGTATGCCACGGGCCGGGGCGTGGCCGAGGACGTGGCGCAGGCGCTGCGCTGGTTTGTGGCGGCGGCAGGCCAGGGCCATGCCGATGCGCAATTCAATGCCGGCATGCTCTATGCCGAGGGTGGCGTGGTCGATCGCGACATGGCGCAGGCCGCCCACTGGCTGGAGAAGGCGGCCGAGCAGGGCAATGCCGCAGCCCAGTCCAACCTGGGCGTGCTGTATGCCAATGGCCAGGGCGTGCCCGCCAGCGACGAGAAGGCCGCGCGCTGGCTGGAGCGTGCCGCCCAGCAGGGCGACGCGCTGGCGCAGTCCAATCTCGCCAGTCTTTATGCGTCGGGCAAGGGCGTGGAGCGCAGCCCGTCCCAGGCCTATTTCTGGATGCTGCTGGCGGCGGGCAGGGACAGCTCGCTGACCGCCAAGCGTGACAGCATGGCCCAGCCGCTGAGCGCGGCCGAGCGTGCACGCACCGAGCGCCAGGCGGCGGCCTGGAAGGCCAAACCCGCTCCCTGAGTCCTGTTGAGCATGCACCAATGAAAAACGCCTCGGAAGAGGCGTTTTTGTTGGGGGCTCAGTGCTGCATCAGCTGAAGAAGCTCTTGAGCCTGTCGGTCCAGCTCTCGCCGCTGGGCGAATGCTTGGCGCCGCCCTTCTTGAGCGATTCCTCCAGCTCGCGCAGCAGCTTGCGCTGGTACTCGGTCAGCTTGACGGGCGTCTCGACCACGATGTGGCAGTACAGGTCGCCGGGATAGCTGGAGCGCACGCCCTTGATGCCCTTGCCGCGCAGGCGGAACTGCTTGCCGGCCTGGGTGCCTTCGGGGATGTCGATGGCCGCCTTGCCCGACAGGGTGGGGACCTCGATCTCGCCGCCGAGCGCCGCCGTGATGAAGCTCACGGGCACGTTGCAGTGCAGGTCGTCGCCGTCGCGCTCGAAGATGTCGTGGTCCTTGATGCGGATCTCGATGTAGAGATCGCCCGCAGGCCCGCCATTCGTGCCGGGTTCGCCATTGCCGGAGGAGCGGATGCGCATGCCGTCGTCGATGCCGGCAGGAATCTTCACTTCCAGTGTCTTCTGGCGCTTGACCTTGCCCTGGCCGCCGCAGCTGGTGCAGGGCTCGGGAATGATCTTGCCCGTGCCCCGGCAGTGCGGGCAGGTCTGCTGCACGCTGAAGAAGCCCTGGCGCATCTGCACGCTGCCCATGCCGTTGCAGGTGGTGCAGGTCTTGGCACTGGTGCCGGGCTTGGCGCCGCTGCCGTGGCAGGTGTCGCAGCCATCCCAGCTGGGGATGCGGATCTGCGCATCCTTGCCGTGGGCGGCTTCCTCCAGCGTGATCTCCATGGCATAGCTGAGATCGTTGCCGCGGTAGACCTGGCGGCCGCCACCGGCGCCGCCGCGTCTGCCGCCACCCTGGTTGAACATGTCGCCAAAGATGTCGCCAAAGGCTTCGGCAAAGCCACCAAAGCCTTCGGCGCCGCCGCCCATTCCGCGGTTGGGGTCCACGCCTGCATGGCCGTACTGGTCGTAGGCCGCGCGCTTGTTGCTGTCGGAGAGCATCTCGTAGGCCTCCTTGGCCTCCTTGAATTTCTCTTCCGCCTCGCGTGCGGCATCCCCCTGGTTGCGGTCAGGGTGGTACTTCATCGCCAACTTGCGATAAGCCTTCTTGATGTCGTCGTCCGAGGCGTTCTTGGCAACGCCGAGGACCTCGTAAAAATCGCGTTTGGACATGGTGTTTGCTAGCCAGTCAGTGAGAACAGGAACGCCGCGTCAGCCCCTTGGCAGGGCCGAGCGCGGCGGCAAGCGGTCGTCAAGGGACCACGCGCTGGGTTCAGTCCTTCTTGACTTCCTTGACTTCGGCGTCAACGACGTTGTCGTCAGCGGCTGCTGCACCGGCCGAGGCGCCTGCTGCACCGGCCGCGGCGGCGGCTGCTGCTGCTGCCTCGGGGCCGCCGGCTGCCTGCGCATCGGCGTACATCTTCTCGCCGAGCTTCTGGCTGGCCGTCATCAGCGCCGTGGTCTTGGCGTCGATGGCGTCCTTGTCCTCGCCCTTGAGGGTCTCTTCCAGGTCCTTGACGGCGCTCTCGATGGCGGTCTTCTCGCCAGCGTCGAGCTTGTCGCCATGCTCGCCCAGGCTCTTCTTGACGCTGTGCACGGCAGCTTCGCCCTGGTTGCGGGCCTGGACCAATTCCAGCTTCTTCTTGTCGTCGGCTGCGTTCAGCTCGGCGTCCTTCACCATCTTCTGGATCTCGTCCTCGGACAGGCCCGAGTTCGCCTTGATGGTGATCTTGTTTTCCTTGCCCGATGCCTTGTCCTTGGCGGACACGTTCAGGATGCCGTTGGCGTCGATGTCAAAGGCCACTTCGATTTGCGGCACGCCACGCGCTGCGGGCGGAATGCCTTCGAGGTTGAACTCGCCC
Source organism: Delftia sp. ASV31 (assembly GCF_016428765.1). Lineage (NCBI taxonomy): Bacteria > Pseudomonadati > Pseudomonadota > Betaproteobacteria > Burkholderiales > Comamonadaceae > Delftia > Delftia sp. ASV31. The sequence goes on along the minus strand of NZ_JAELTK010000078.1, from coordinate 19,263 downwards.
AGCATCTTGTTGCCCGAAGCCATTTCGCGCTCGCCCTGGAACACCTTGATGGTCACGGCCGGCTGGTTGTCGTCGGCCGTGGAGAAGGTCTGTGCGAACTTCGTCGGGATGGTCGTGTTCTTGGTGATCATCTTGGTCATCACGCCACCCAGCGTCTCGATGCCCAGCGACAGCGGCGTCACGTCCAGCAGCAGCACGTCCTTGCGGTCGCCCGACAGAACCTGGCCCTGCACGGCGGCGCCCACGGCCACGGCTTCGTCGGGGTTCACGTCCTTGCGGGGGTCCTTGCCGAAGAATTCCTTGACCTTCTCCTGCACCTTGGGCATGCGGGTCATGCCGCCGACCAGGATGACGTCATCGATGTCGGACACGGACACGCCTGCGTCCTTGATGGCCGTGCGGCAGGGCGCAATGGTGCGCTCGATCAGGTCCTCGACCAGGCTTTCCAGCTTGGAGCGGGTCAGCTTGATGTTCAGGTGCTTGGGGCCCGAGGCATCGGCCGTGATGTAGGGCAGGTTGATGTCGGTCTGGGCCGAGTTCGACAGCTCGATCTTGGCCTTCTCGGCGGCTTCCTTCAGGCGCTGCAGGGCCAGCACATCCTTGGCCAGATCAACGCCCTGTTCCTTCTTGAACTCGGTGATGATGTAGTCGATGATGCGCTGGTCGAAGTCTTCGCCGCCCAGGAAGGTGTCGCCGTTGGTGGACAGCACTTCGAACTGCTTTTCGCCGTCCACATCGGCGATTTCGATGATGGACACGTCGAAGGTGCCGCCGCCCAGGTCATACACGGCGATCTTGCGGTCACCCTTGTCGGTCTTGTCCAGGCCGAAGGCCAGGGCCGCCGCCGTGGGTTCGTTGATGATGCGCTTGACTTCCAGGCCGGCGATGCGGCCGGCGTCCTTGGTGGCCTGGCGCTGGGCGTCGTTGAAGTACGCGGGCACGGTGATCACGGCCTCGGTCACGGGCTCGCCCAGGTAGTCCTCGGCGGTCTTCTTCATCTTGCGCAGCACTTCGGCGGAAATCTGCGGCGGGGCCAGCTTCTGGCCGCGCACTTCCACCCAGGCGTCGCCGTTGTCGGCGCGCGAGATGGTGTAGGGCATCAGGTCGATGTCCTTTTGCACTTCCTTCTCGTCGAACTTGCGGCCGATCAGGCGCTTGGCGGCGTAGATGGTGTTGCGGGGGTTGGTGACGGCCTGGCGCTTGGCCGAGGCGCCGACGAGGATCTCGCCGTCTTCCTGGTAGGCAATGATCGAAGGCGTGGTGCGTGCACCTTCGCTGTTCTCGATCACGCGCGTGGTGTTGCCGTCCATGATGGCCACGCAGCTGTTGGTGGTGCCCAGGTCAATACCGATGATTTTTCCCATTTTGAGTTCTCTCCGCGTTCTGTGAAATGTTTGAATGACTGCTAACTTGTGGCCGGCAGGCGCTGCTTCAAGGGGCTTTGCCTCTTTTTTGTCAACGCTGCCGTGAGTGCCCGCTTACTGGGGCTGGGCCACGGTCACGAGGGCCGGGCGCAGGATGCGGTCGGCAATCAGGTAGCCCTTTTGCAGGACCGACACCACGGTGTTGGCTTCCTGCTGTGCAGGCACCATGCTGATGGCCTGATGCAGGTTGGGGTCGAATTTCTCGCCGGCAGCCGGATTGATGGTCACGACCTTGTTGCGCTCAAGGGCCGAGGTCAGCTGGCGCAGCGTGGCGTCGGCGCCTTCGCGCAGCTGTTCCGGCGTGGCCTGTTGAATGGCCAGGGCGGCATCCAGGCTGTCGCAGACAGGCAGCAGGCTTTCGGCAAAGCTCTCGATGCCGAATTTGCGCGCCTTGGAGACTTCGTCTTCCGCGCGGCGGCGCACATTCTCGGCCTCGGCCTTGGCGCGCAGGAACTGGTCGGCCAGCTCGGCGCTCTTGGCCTTGAGCTCGGCCAGCTCGGTCTGCAGGCGCTGCAGCTCGTCGGCTGCATTGGCCGCCATGGCGGCTTCGATTTCTTCCGGGGCTGCGTCTTGCAAGGGGTTGGAGTTTTGTTCGGACATGGATGGAGACTTCAGCTACAAAACAAAAAGATCGCCGCGCTGGAGGCCAGACTTGGCGATTGCACGATCTTGAATCGAGATGTGAGCGGATCGGTGTATTTTCAAGGGCTTTGTGCATGTGCATGCGCACTGCAGATGCACACGGTGGGGGCAAAAGCCGGGCGAAGGGGCAAAAGCCCCACACGAATCCGGGGTCTCGGTCAGTGCGGAGTGTACAGATGGAAGAGGGCTGCGCTAGAATCCAATGCTTTGCCTTGCCGCACCGCTACAAGACGCAGTGGGCGGCGTTTTCCCAAAAGGAGTCGATATGCGTCATTACGAAATCGTTTTGTTGATCCACCCGGATCAGAGCGAGCAGGTTCCCGCCATGCTGGAACGCTACAAGGGCATGATCACCGCTGGCGGTGGCAAGGTCCATCGCGAAGAAGACTGGGGCCGTCGCCAACTGGCTTACATGATCAACAAGCTCGCCAAGGCCCACTACCTGTGCCTGAACATCGAAGCCGACCAGGCTGTGATGGCTGAGCTGGAGCATGCCTTCAAGTTCAACGATGCCGTGCTGCGTCACCTGACGGTTCAGAAGAAGAAGGCCGACACTGCGCCTTCCTCGATGATGAAGACCGTCGAGCGTGAAGAAGCCCGCAAGGCCAGCCAGACCGAACAGGCCTGAGCCCAGCCCTTTCAGAACCTGAAGGAGTGGAGAACCACGTTGCACTGACGGCAGCCATCGCAGAGCTTCAAGCACTGCGCTACACGCCGGCAGGGCTGCCCGCCCTTGAACTGCGACTCGAACACGCGTCGCGGCAAAAGGAAGCAGGAAGCGAACGCAGCGTGACGGCATCTGTCAAGGCGGTTGCCTTTGGCGCGCTGGCTGAAAAGCTCGCCCGCCAGGCGCTCGGCAGCCAGTGGAAGTTCCAAGGCTTCCTGGCAACGCCCCGCAACGGCAAATTGCTGGTTTTCCACATCCAGGACATTCAACAAAACTAATTTTCAAGAGGTCCAGAAATGGCCACGTTCAAGAAATTCAACAAGGACAAGCGCCCCAAGCGCAACACGCAGTCGCTGCTGTTCAAGCGCAAGCGCTTCTGCCGCTTCACCGTCGCCGGCGTCGAAGAAATCGACTACAAGGATGTGGACACCCTGCGTGACTTCATCGGTGAAAACGGCAAGATCGTGCCCGCTCGCCTGACCGGCACGCGCGCCATCTACCAGCGTCAGCTGAACACGGCCATCAAGCGCGCCCGCTTCCTGGCTCTGGTTCCTTATTCTGACCAGCACAAGATCTAAGGAATACAACCATGCAAGTCATTCTGCTCGACAAGGTTGTGAACCTCGGTGGCCTCGGCGACATCGTCAAGGTCAAAGACGGCTACGCCCGCAACTTCCTGATCCCCACGGGCGCTGCCCGTCGTGCCACGGCTTCCGCCAAGGCCGAGTTCGAAGCCAAGCGCGTCGAACTGGAAAAGCAAGCGGCTGAAAAGCTGGCTGCTGCTCAGCAACTGGGCGAAAAGCTCAACGGTGTAAACGTCAAGCTGACCCAGAAGGCTGGCGTTGACGGCCGCCTGTTCGGCTCGGTGACCAACGCCGACATCGCCGAAGAACTGACCAAGGCCGGCTTTGCCGTCGCCAAGTCGCAAGTTCGCCTGGTCAACGGTCCCATCAAGACCGTGGGCGACGCCACCGTGGTCGTGGCGCTGCACACCGACGTCAGCGTCGAAGTGACGGTGTCGGTCTACGGCGACCACTCCTGATCCGGGGCTTGTCCCGTATCACCAAAAAGCCGCCTTAGGGCGGCTTTTTGCTTTGCCGTGCCAGGGTGATGACGCCGGGTGGCGCGGCCTTTTGCCAGCCGCTACGATGGCGGGCTCATCTCCAGGAATTCCATGTCGTCCGTAATGCCCCCGCTCGATCTCGATGATGCGTTCGCACCGCTGCCTGCTGGCGACCAGCAGGTGGCCCAGTTGCGCGTGCCGCCGCATTCGATGGAGTCCGAGTCCAGCGTGCTAGGGGGGCTGCTGCTGGACAACAACGCCTGGGAGCGTGTTGGTGATCTGCTGGTGGATGGTGATTTCTATCGCCATGAGCACAAGCTGATCTACGAGGCCATCGGCAAGCTGATCAACGGCAGCAAGCCGGCCGATGTGATCACGGTCTACGAGCATTTGCAGAGCATGGGCAAGGCCGAGGAAATCGGCGGCCTGCTGTACCTGAACCAGCTGGCGCAGTACGTGCCCAGCGCCACCAACATCCGGCGCTATGCGGAGATCGTGCGGGAGCGCTCCATCCTGCGCAAACTGGTGACCGCCAGCGACGACATCGCTACCAATGCCTTCAATCCTCAGGGCAAGACGGTCGATCGCATCCTGGACGAGGCCGAGCAGAAGATCCTGGCCATCGGCGAGGAGGGTGCGCGCAACAAGCAGGGCTTCCAGTCGCTCGACACGCTGGTGGTGGACCTGCTGGACCGTGTCCAGGAGATGGCCGACAACCCCATGGACGTGACCGGCGTGCCCACGGGTTTCGTCGATCTGGACCGCATGACCAGCGGCCTGCAGGCTGGCGACCTGGTGGTGCTGGCTGCCCGTCCCTCGATGGGCAAGACCTCGTTTGCGGTGAATATCGCCGAGCATGTGGCGCTCAACGAGGGCCTGCCGGTCGCCATTTTCTCCATGGAAATGGGCGCGGCCCAGCTGGCGGTTCGTATCGTCGGCTCCATCGGCCGCGTCAACCAGGGCAATCTGCGCACGGGCAAGCTCAACGACGACGAGTGGCCGCGCCTGACGGAAGCCATCGAGCGGCTGCGCACGGTATCCCTGCACATCGATGAGACACCGGGCCTGTCCCCCACGGAGCTGCGCGCCAATGCGCGGCGCCTGGCGCGCACCTGCGGCAAGCTGGGCCTGATCGTGGTGGACTATTTGCAGCTGATGAGCGGCTCGGGCTCGGCTGCCAGTTCCGACAACCGTGCGACCGAGCTGGGCGAGATTTCGCGGGGCCTGAAAATGCTGGCCAAGGAACTGCAGTGCCCGGTGATTGCCCTGTCCCAGCTCAACCGCTCGGTGGAGCAGCGCACCGACAAGCGTCCCATGATGTCCGACCTGCGCGAATCGGGCGCCATCGAGCAGGATGCCGACATCATCATGTTCATCTACCGTGATGACTACTACAACAAAGACAGCAAGGAGCCGAACATTGCCGAAGTCATCATCGGCAAGCAGCGTAACGGTCCCACGGGAACGGTGAAGGTGTTCTTCCAGAAGAACCAGACGCGCTTCGAGAACCTGGCCGTGGGCTACGGTGGCGGCGACGAGTACTGAACGGGATACCCGGGCTTTGTGCGCGCAATGAAAAACGGCCCCGAGGGGCCGTTTGCTTTGGGTGGTTGGCGATCTACATGCGCCAGACCTGGATCAGCAGGCCCGCCACGCAGACGCCAAGGATGGCGCATGCCCAGGCCAGCCGCTGGGCGCCCGTGCGCAGCGCGCCCACGGTGGCCACGATCTGGGCGTTCTGCTCCGCCAGCTTTTCGATCAACTCCAGCGACTGGCGCTGGGATTGTTCCAGTTGCACGATGCGTGCGTCCTGGGCCTGGATCAGCTGCAGCGCCTGTTCGCCAGCCGAGCGCGGCGGTGCCAGCGGCTCGACGGCCGCAGGCTGCTGTGCATCGAGCTCCTGCGCGGCGTCCTTCTTGCGCAGCAGGTTCTTGGCGGCTTTGACGACCTGGGGCGTGGCCTCGATGACATCGCCCCAGGGCACCAGCTTCAACGCGGTGATCCAGCTGATCGCCATGGCTCAGAGCACCTCGCTGGCGAAGTCTGCCAGGCGCGAACGCTCGCCGCGCGCCAGCGTGATGTGGCCGCTGTGCGGCCAGCCCTTGAAGCGGTCCACGGCGTAGGTCAGGCCCGAGGAGCCTTCGGTCAGGTAGGGTGTATCGATCTGCGCCAGATTGCCCATGCAGATGATCTTGGTGCCGGGGCCGGCGCGCGTGATCAGGGTCTTCATCTGCTTGGGTGTCAGGTTCTGGGCCTCGTCGATGATGACGTACTTGTTCAGGAAGGTGCGGCCGCGCATGAAGTTCATGCTCTTGATCTTGATGCGGCTGCGGATCAGCTCATTGGTGGCCGCGCGGCCCCATTCGCCGGCATTGCCGCCATCGCCCTTGGCCAGGAATTCGAGGTTGTCGTCGAGTGCGCCCATCCAGGGACCCATCTTCTCTTCCTCGGTGCCGGGCAGGAAGCCGATGTCCTCGCCCACGCTCACCGTGGCGCGCGTCATGATGATCTCGGTGTAGCGGCGGTCGTCCAGCACCTGGGACAGGCCGGCAGCCAGGGCCAGCAGGGTCTTGCCCGTGCCGGCCGTGCCGGTCAGCGTGACCAGGTCGATGTCCGGGTTCATCAGCAGGTTCATCGCGAAGTTCTGTTCGCGGTTGCGTGCCGTGACGCCCCAGACGGCGTACTTGGGATTGCCGAAGTCCTTGAGCGTCTTGAGCACGGCCGTCTTGTCGCGGATCTCGGTCACGCGCATGAACAGGCTTGGCTCGCCCGGTGCCTCGTGGTAGACGAACTGGTTGATCATCAGCTGGTCGACGATGGCGCCGCTGATGCGGTAGTAGGTGATGGCACCTTCCTGCCAGCTTTCGACGTTCTTGCCCGCCTTGGCCCAGAAGTCCTGGGGCAGGGCCAGGGCACCTGCGTACAGCAGGTCGCCGTCGTCCAGAACCTTGTCGTTCTGGTAGTCCTCGGCCGCCAGGCCCAGCGCGCGTGCCTTGACGCGCATGTTGATGTCCTTGGACACCAGCACGACTTCGCGCTCGCTGAACTTCTTGCGCAGCGCGGCGACCACGCCCAGGATCTGGTTGTCCGCCTTGCCCTGGGGCAGGCTGTCGGGCAGCGAGGTCTCCAGCGGTTCCGTCTGGAAATACAGCATGCCCGTGGCGCTGCGCTGGCCCGTGGCATTCAGCGGCAGGCCCTTGTCCAGCGTTTCGGAGGGCTGGGAGGCGACCAGCGAATCCAGCGTGCGGCTGACCTGGCGGCCGTTGCGCGCCACTTCGGTCATGCCCTTCTTGTGGCCGTCGAGTTCTTCCAGCACCACCATGGGCAGGAAGATGTCGTGTTCCTCGAAGCGGAACAGGCTGGTCGGGTCGTGCAGCAGCACGTTGGTGTCGAGCACGAACAGCGTCTTCGGTCCTGTGCGCGTGCGGCGCGGGCGAACCGGCGCTGCCAGCAATGCTGCCGGCTTGGCTTCTGTGGAGGACCTTTTGGCCGAGCGGGCGCTGGACGGCGCTGCCGTTGCGTTGGAATTGTCGGTTGCGCGGCGCTGCCGATTGGCCGGGGCTGCAGTCGCGGGCGCAGGAGCTGGTGCCGGTGCCGGTGCTGCGGGCTTGGTGTTGCGGCCGCGCGCCGGTGCGGGCTTTGCAGCTGTGGCGGTGTTGTTGGGGGCGGGGGCTGGGGCCGGCTTGCGCTTGCGCGTCGCGGCGGCAGCTACGGCCTCGGCTGCATCGGGAAGATCGTCAGCGGGCAGGGGGTCTGCGTGCTGGGCACCGCGCACGGGAAGAAAGGCTTCGGGGGAGAGCTTGGCGGCACGGCGGCCGGGTGCGGGGGGCAGGGGCATAGTGGACGAACCGTTCCTCAACAGGGATCAAAAAGCACAAAGCCGCCTGGAAACCGAGGCGGCTTTGGTGGGGTGACAGGGAAAAGCGTCTTTGCTAAGAGGCATCGTCCCATTATGCATAGGCTGATGGCCTGAATATGTCGGCCGGCGCTTTGTCGCCTGTCAGATTGTCGCTATCAGGCGGCCTGCTTCAGTGCCTTCAGGGTCTTGACAGCCTTGAGCACCTCGTCAACGTGGCCGGGGACCTTCAGGCCGCGCCATTCCTGCACCAGCAGGCCATCGGCGCCCACCAGGAAAGTGGAGCGCTCGATGCCCTTCACCTTCTTGCCGTACATGATCTTGTTCTTGACCACGCCGAACATGTGGCACATCTTCTCTTCCGTATCGGCGATGAGCTCGAACGGCAGTTCCAGCTTTTCCTTGAAGTCGTCGTGCGACTTCATGTTGTCGCGCGAGACGCCAAACACGGTGGCACCAGCTTTCACGAAGTCCTTGTACTTGTCGCGGAACTGCATGGCTTCAGTGGTGCAGCCAGGCGTATTGTCCTTTGGGTAGAAATACAGGATCAGAATCTGGCCCGTGTGGGAGGTGTTGGTCACCTTGATCCCGCCGGTAGCGTTGGCTTCAAATTCGGGAAGGGGTTTGTTGACAACGATCGCCATGCGCTTATATCTCTCGGGTGTAGTCGTTGAAATGCCGAGGGCCGTGTTTGTGTTTTTGCTTTTATCGGAAATGCCCCCAACCGCAACCTGCAATTTTACCCTGAAAACGGAATTTCACCCAATCAGGGGGGCAGGAGTCTACTCCAAGAGTAGGGCTGCGACGACGTTACGGCCTTCGCTGGCAAGGATGTTGTAGGTGCGACACGCGGCCTGCGTGTCCATGCTTTCCAGGCCTATGCGCCGGGTCATGAGGGGGCGCAGCCAGGCCGCCGGCGGGAAGCGGTTGCGCTGGCCGCTGCCCAGGATGACGACCTCGGCATCCAGTTGGGACAGCGCCTCGAAGTGCTCGGGCGTCAGGTCCTCGAAGCGGACGCAGTCCCAGGCCTGGCGCAGGCCCTTGGCGCCTACCAGCAGGCTGTGCTCGAATTTTTCCCTGTCCACGGCGACCCAGCCGGGGCCATAGCCCGTGATGCTCTGTGCTTCGGATTTGTCGGCGTGGAATTTCATGGATGAGGGTGGCGCGGTCTGCGCGAAGGGGGTGGCCGCCACATGGCCGGGGCCAGGGCGATGCTGCATTGCGGAACTGTGGTCAAATTATAGGTTTCACCAGGGTGCATGGGGCACTTTGGCGTGCATGAAGGCCGCAAGCCCGCGCCGGCCACTTTCATATTCTCAGCATGAAAACCGTTCTCAAATCCGCAAAACTAGCCAACGTCTGTTATGACATCCGCGGGCCCATCATGGACGCGGCGAAGAAGATGGAAGAGGACGGGCAGAAGATCATCAAGCTCAATATCGGCAACCTGGCCGTGTTCGGCTTCGATGCCCCCGAGGAAGTGCAGCAGGACATGATCCGCAACCTGCCCAATTCGGCAGGCTACTCGGACAGCAAGGGCATCTTCGCAGCGCGCAAGGCCGTGATGCATGAGACCCAGCGCCAGGGCATCCTGGGCGTGACACTGGACGATATCTACCTGGGCAATGGCGCATCCGAGCTGATCAGCCTGGCCACGAACGCGCTGCTGGACGACGGCGACGAGATGCTGCTGCCGGCGCCCGACTATCCGCTGTGGACCGCCGTCACCAGCCTGTCGGGCGGCACGCCCGTGCACTACATGTGCGACGAGTCCAACGGCTGGATGCCCGACCTGGAAGATATCCGCGCCAAGATCACGCCGCGCACCAAGGGCATCGTCGTCATCAATCCCAACAACCCCACGGGCGCCCTGTACAGCAAGCAGCTGCTGCAAAGCATCGTGGCGCTGGCCCGCGAGCATGGCCTGGTGATCTTTGCCGACGAGGTCTATGACAAGGTGCTGTACGACGACGTGGTGCACACGCCGCTCGCCAGCCTGTCCACCGATGTGCTGACGCTGACCTTCAACTCGCTGTCCAAGGCCTATCGCAGCTGCGGCTACCGCGCCGGCTGGATGGTGGTCTCGGGCGACAAGAAGGCGGCCCGGGACTATATCGAGGGCCTGAACATGCTCTCCAACATGCGCTTGTGCGCCAATGTGCCTGGCCAATGGGCCGTGCAGACGGCGCTGGGCGGCCACCAGAGCATCGACGAGCTGGTGCAGGAGGGCGGCCGGCTGCGCGTGCAGCGCGATCTGGCCCACAAGCTGATCACAGAAATCCCCGGCGTGAGCTGCGTCAAGCCGCAAGCCGCGCTGTACATGTTCCCGCGCCTGGACCCCGAGATCTACCCGATCAAGGATGACCAGGCGTTCTTCCTGGAAGTGCTGCAAGAGACCAAGGTCATGCTGGTGCAGGGAACAGGCTTCAACTGGCCGCACCCCGACCATTTCCGCATCGTCTTCCTGCCGCACGACACCGACCTGCGCGAGGCCATCCGCCGTCTCGCAGTGTTCCTCGAGAAATACCGCAAGCGCCACGGCACGGACCGCGGCTGAGCTGTGCGGGCCGGTGGAGGAGAGGGCCTTCCGCCGGCCATTGCTTTTTACCGGCTGCCGGCGCGCACCCTCTGGGCGCCGCAGCGTTTTTTGACTGGCAAGTAGTTTATGAAACCGATCCAAGTAGGCCTTCTGGGCATTGGCACCGTGGGCAGCGGCACCTTCAACGTGCTGCAGCGCAATCAGGAAGAGATCCGCCGCCGCGCGGGCCGCGGTATTGAGATTGCCATGGTGGCCGACCTGGATACGGAACGCGCCCGCTCCGTCGTGGGCGACACGGCCAAGGTGGTCGGCGATGCGCGCGAGATCATCGCCAACCCCGAGATCGACGTGGTGATCGAGCTGATCGGCGGCTACGGCATTGCCAAGGCCCTGGTGCTGGAGGCCATTGCCGCCGGCAAGCATGTGGTCACGGCCAACAAGGCCCTGCTGGCCGTGCATGGCAGCGAAATCTTCAAGGCCGCCGCCGAGAAGGGCGTGATGGTGGCCTACGAAGCGGCCGTGGCCGGTGGCATCCCCATCATCAAGGCGCTGCGCGAAGGCCTGACGGCCAACCAGATCCAGTGGGTGGCCGGCATCATCAACGGCACGACCAACTTCATCCTGTCCGAAATGCGCGACAAGGGCCTGGACTTCGACGTGGTGCTCAAGGAAGCCCAGCGCCTGGGCTACGCCGAAGCCGATCCGACCTTCGACATCGAAGGCGTGGACGCCGCCCACAAGGTCACGTTGATGAGCGCCATCGCCTTCGGCATTCCCGTGCAGTTCGACAAGGCGCATGTGGAAGGCATCACCAAGCTGTCTGCGGCCGACATCAAGTACGCCGAGCAACTGGGCTACCGCATCAAGCTGCTGGGCATCACCAAGCGCACGGACAAGGGCATCGAGCTGCGCGTGCACCCCAGCCTGGTGCCGACCAAGCGCCTGATCGCCAACGTGGAAGGCGCGATGAACGCCGTCGTCGTCCATGGCGATGCCGTGGGCACCACGCTGTACTACGGCAAGGGCGCGGGCTCCGAGCCCACGGCCAGCGCCGTGATCGCCGACCTGGTGGACATCGCCCGCCTGCACACGGCCGATCCCGAGCACCGCGTGCCCCCGCTGGCCTTCCAGTCGAATACGCTGGTCGCCGCAGGTGGCGAGCTGCCCGTGCTGCCCATGAGCGAGGTGGTCACCAGCTACTACCTGCGCATCCGCGTGGCCGACGAAGCCGGTGTGCTGGCCAAGATCACCAGCATCCTCGCGGGCATGGGCATCAGCATCGACGCCCTGCTGCAGCGAGAGGCCGGCGAAGTGAGCGGCGACAGCGAAGGCAGCCAGGGCGTGCCGCAGACCGACCTGATCATCCTGACCCATGCCACGCGCGAAGGCGATATGGACACGGCCCTGGCCCAGATCCAGCAACTGCCCACGGTGCTGGCCCCTATCAACCGCATCCGCAAGGAAGAGTTGAACTAAGACACCCCCTGAGCGGCTGCGCCGCTTCCCCCTCTCTCGCACGCGGGAGGGGGACGACGCCCTCGCTGCGGGGCGGCCCTTGCTCGGCATCCCTGGCATCGGCCGCGCCCCGTCTCACAGAATACTGACGAGGAAGCGACATGCTTTATCTTTCCACGCGCGGCCACGCGGACCGCAAGCGCTTTTGCGACATCCTGCTCGAGGGCCTGGCGCCCGATGGTGGGCTGTACCTGCCCGAGCACTATCCGCAGATCGATGCCGCCCGCCTGGGCGAGCTGCGCAGCATCTACAAGGAGCAGGGCTACGCTGCCCTGGCCTTCGAGATCCTGAGCCTGTACATCGACGACATCCCGGCCGAGGATCTGCGCGCCCTGTGCGCCAAGACCTATACGCAGCAGGTGTTCGGCACGGCCGAGATCACGCCGCTGCGCCCGCTGGAAGACGGTCTGTGGCTCGAAGCCCTGTCCAACGGTCCCACGCTGGCCTTCAAGGACATGGCCATGCAGCTGCTGGGCAACCTGTTCGAGTACGAGCTGGGCCGCCGTGGCGAGGAACTGAACATCCTGGGCGCCACCAGCGGTGACACCGGCAGCGCGGCCGAGTACGCCATGCGCGGCAAAAAGGGCGTGCGCGTGTTCATGACCAGCCCGCGCGGCCGCATGAGCCCCTTCCAGCAGGCCCAGATGTTCAGCCTGCAGGATGCCAACATCCACAACATCGCCATCGAGGGCGTGTTCGACGACTGCCAGGACATCGTCAAGGCCGTCTCCAACGACCACGCTTTCAAGGCGAAGTACAAGATCGGCACGGTCAACTCGATCAACTGGGCCCGCCTGCTGGCCCAGGTCGTCTACTACTTCGCCGGTTACCTGCAGGCCACGCAGGGCAATGACCAGAAGGTCAGCTTCACGGTGCCCAGCGGCAACTTCGGCAACATCTGCGCCGGCCATGTGGCGCGCCAGATGGGCCTGCCGATAGCGCGCCTGGTGGTGGCAACCAACGAGAACGATGTGCTCGACGAGTTCTTCCGCACAGGCGCCTACGTGGTGCGCGGCAGCGAACATACCTACGAGACGTCGAGCCCCTCGATGGACATCTCCAAGGCCAGCAACTTCGAGCGCTTCGTGTTCGACCTGCTGGGCCGTGATGGCCAGGCCACGCGCGAATTGTTCGCCGAGGGCGTGGCACGCCAGGGCCGCTTCGACCTGGGCGGCAACCCGCTGTTCCAGGAAGCTGCTGCCCGCTACGGCTTCGTCAGCGGCAAGAGCACGCATGCCGACCGCCTGGCCACCATCCGCGATACCTTCGAGCGCTTCGGCACCATGATCGACACGCACACGGCCGACGGCGTCAAGGTGGCGCGCGAGCAGCTGCAGGCCGGCGTGCCCATGATCGTGCTGGAGACGGCACTGCCCATCAAGTTCGCCGCCACCATCGAGGAGGCCCTGGGCCGCCTGCCCGATCGCCCGGCCAAGTTCGAAGGCATCGAGGACCTGCCCAAGCGCGTGACCGACTTGCCGGCCGACGCCGAGCAGGTCAAGGCCTATATCGCCCGGCATTGCGACTGATGCCGCAGCCGGGCTGCCCAAAGGTCCGCAGCAGGAGTGCATGGCGATGAAGGTCATCGGCTTTGCCGGCTACTCCGGCTCGGGCAAGACCAGCCTGGTGGAGCCCCTGATCACGCTGATGCGTGCGCAGGGGCTCAGCGTTTCGGTGGTCAAGCATGCCCACCACCATTTCGATGTCGATCACGAGGGCAAGGACAGCTGGCGCCACCGCAAGGCCGGCGCCTATGAAGTGGTGCTGGCCTCGGATCGCCGTCTGGCGCTGATGCGCGAATTCCCCCGTCCCACGGAGCTGTCGGTGCACGACATGCTGGCCGAACTCGATCCGCGCGTGGATTGGGTGCTGGTCGAAGGCTTCAAGCACGCCGACCTGCCCAAGATAGAGATCTGGCGCGATCAGCCCGAGCGCGCCAGCGCCGGCAAGACCCAGGCGCCGCTGTATCCGCACGACCCCCATGTGCTGGCCATTGCGACCGACGCACCGCAGCGCCTGCCAGAGCCGCCACGCCAGCCCGTGCTCGATCTCAATGCGCCAGGGCAGATACTGCAATGGCTGCTGGAGCATGCGCAGCAACTGCGCTACCGTGCCCCAGGCCTCCCTCGAAATTAGGAAAACACCATGCGAGCCCCGCTCAAGCCCCTTGACGAAGCGCTGGCCGAATTGCTGGCCCAGGCACTGCCGCTGGCCGGCGATGACACCGTGGACAGCTTCGATGCCGATGGCCGTGTGCTGCTGGCCGATGCCGTCTCTCCGCTGCAAGTGCCGCCCCAGGACAACAGCGCCATGGACGGCTACGCTGTGCGCAGCGCCGAATGCACGCAGGGCAATGCCGAGCTGCCCGTCTCGCAGCGCATCCCCGCAGGCGCCGTGGGCGAGCCGCTGGCCGTGGGCACGGTGGCGCGCATCTTCACGGGCGCTCCGGTGCCCGAAGGTGCCGATGCCATCGTCATGCAGGAAGACTGCGAAGTCCTGGAAGACGGTCGCGTGCGCATCAAGGCGCGGCCCGAGGCCGGGCAATGGATACGCCGCTCTGGCGAAGACATCCGGCGCGGCGCCACCGTCATCGCGGCCGGCACGCGCCTGTCGCCGGCCGAGCTGGGCCTGGCGGCCAGCATCGGCCTGGCCTCTTTGCGCGTGGCACGCAAGCCGCGCGTGGCCCTGTTCTCCACAGGCGACGAGCTGGTCATGCCGGGCACCGTGGCGCCCGAGCAGATGCCGCCAGGCAGCATCTACAACAGCAACCGATTCTTTCTTCGCGCCCTGCTGCAGCGCATGGGCTGCGAGGTCACCGACTTCGGCATCGTCCCCGACCGGCGCGAAGCCACTGTGGATGCTTTGCGCGAAGCGGCCCGCGCGCATGACCTGATCCTGACCAGCGGCGGGGTGTCTGTCGGCGAAGAGGACCATGTCAAGCCCGCCGTGCAGGCGCTGGGCCAGCTCGACCTCTGGCAGATCGCCGTCAAGCCCGGCAAGCCCTTCGCATATGGCCGCGTGAACCGCGAGGGCGAAGGCTTTGCCCACTTCATCGGCCTGCCCGGCAACCCGGTCTCCAGCTTCGTCACCTTCCTTTTGCTGGTGCGCCCCTTCGTGCTGCGCCTGCAGGGCGTGCAGCAGGCGCTGCCGCGCTCGGTCGAGGTGCGCGCCGACTTCCATTGGCCGCGCGGGGACAAGCGCCGCGAATTCCTGCGCGTGCGCTACAACGACAGCGGCGGGCTGGATCTGTTCCGCAACCAGAGTTCGGGCGTGCTGACCTCGGCGGCCTGGGGCGATGGCGTGGTGGACAACCCGCCGGGCCAGGCCATTGCGCCGGGCGACCGGGTGCGCTTCATCGCCTTTTCGGAGCTGCTGTCATGAGCCAGGCCGTCCCCATCGCCATCACCATCACCGTGCGCTATTTCGCCTCCATCCGCGAAGCCCTGGGCACGGGCAGCGAAACCCTGTCCACCGAGGCCGCCACCGTGGGCGCGCTGCGTGAGGAACTGATTGCGCGTGGCGGTGCAGCCGCCGAAGCGCTGGCCCCTGGCAAGGCCGTGCGCATGGCGCTGAACCAGGTCCTGTGCGATGCCGGTGCCGCCATTGGCCAGGGGGACGAGGTGGCTTTCTTCCCTCCCGTGACCGGAGGTTGATCCAAATGACCACCGACAAGCCCGTGGACCAGGCCATCAGCGCGCGCACGCGCAAGGCCCTGTCCGAGGCCAAGGCGCGCGGCGTGCAACTGGGCCGCGCAGGCGCAGACAACCTGCGCGCCACCGTGGAAAAGCGCAAATCCACGGCCGATGCCTTCGCCCAGCAGCATGAGGCGCTGTTCGCCGAACTGCAGGCGCGCGGCCTGACGCACCGTGCCATGGCCGCCGAACTCAATGCGCGCGGCATTGCCGCTGCCCGGGGCGGCGAGTGGACGCACGGTCAGGTGCAACGCATCCTGAACCGCTATGCCGACCTGCGTTCGGCAATACCGTCTGCAGACGACAGCAGCGGCAGCTGAATCCCGGCCAGCCGCTGCGCCAGCGCGGCCGATGCAGCCTGCATGGGCGCCCGCAGCGTTGCCCGCATTCGGCCCTGCTGCGCCAGCAAG
Organism: Delftia sp. ASV31; assembly: GCF_016428765.1. Lineage (NCBI taxonomy): Bacteria > Pseudomonadati > Pseudomonadota > Betaproteobacteria > Burkholderiales > Comamonadaceae > Delftia > Delftia sp. ASV31. The sequence continues at coordinate 3,455 of NZ_JAELTK010000078.1, read as the reverse complement.
GCCTTGATGGGGGCGGGATTGGGCTCGGCAAAGCAGGCGGCGATGTGCGGCTGCAGCGGCTGCCACAGCGCACGGGCAGCGGGCAGGTCGCCGCGCTCCAGGCATTGCATCAACTCGACGAAGTGCCGTGTATGCGCGTGCGCGCTGGCAGCAATCGCTCCCGCACCGCCCAGGGCCAGCGTGGAAAAGATCTGCGCGTCTTCGCCGGCCAGCACCTGCAGTTGCCCATCGGCGATCAGTGCCTGGGTCTTGGCGGCATCGCCCCCGCAATCCTTGATGGCCACGATGCGCTCATGGGCGGCCAGCGCACGCAGCGTGGCCAGCTCCAGCACCACGCCGGTGCGGTAGGGAATGTCGTAGATGATGACCGGATGGGCGCTGCGCTCGGCAATCGTCGTGAACCACTGCAGCAGCCCCGCCTGCGACGGGCGTATGTAATGCGGCGCGGGCACCAGAATGCCGGCCAGCGGCAGGGCGTTCAGTGTCTGGACACGGGCCAGCGCATGCCCCAGGTGGCAGTCAGAAACTCCCATGACCACGGGCATGCCCTGGGCCGCTGAGAGGATGGTGGACAGGGCGGCATCGTGCTCCGCTTCGCTCAGCGCGGCGGCCTCGGCGGTCGAGCCGCAGGCCACGTAGCCGGCGATGCCGGTGGCGTTGTAGTGCTGCACCAGGGCGCGCAGAGCCTCGTGGTCCACTGCCGTCTCATCTCCAGGAAGAAAGGGCGTGACCAGCGGAAGCCACAGCCCCTTGAATCGGGCTTGCGGCGAGGTGGTGGAAGGCAAAGACATGGAAGATCCCTTCGGGTGATTCAAACAATGAACGACCGGACGCAGCCACCGGCCAGACCGAGGGCGGAAAGGCAGGCGCCTGAAGGGATGCGGGAAAGGGAGATGGAGGCTGCCGGGCCGGTTCCGTCGCTCATCTGGACGGAACCTCAGCTCCGGTCAGACGAGCTGGGGTTTGCAGGCTTTGCCCAGGCACAGGCGCACGGCATCACCGTGGCATGTGGGGAAGGCAAAGATTGCAGGCATGGCGCGCAGTGTAGCGCGCCTGAGCGCCTGAGTGAGGGGTGGTGGGTGACCTTCAGGCTGCGCCGTCGGCGCCGGGAGGGGGTGATGCATCGGGCAGCAGCGGTGCCTGCCACTCCAGCAGCTCGGCCAGGCGCTGCACGATCCAGCGCGCCTCGCCAGGGCTGACGATGGAGCCCTCGGCCGCCAGGCCCGCGTGCATGCCCAGCAGCACGCCCTGCTCCGAGGAGTTGCCGGAGTGATAGAGCGTCTGCGCCTGCTCGACCAGGTGGCTGGCCAGGTCCTCGCACAGTTCATAGCGCCCGACCACGTCTGCAATCGATGCCTTGAGCCGTCCGTGCCGGTCGGCATACAGGGCGGCAAAGCTCGGCGGCGGCTGTATCTGGCTGGTCTCGTCCATGGCGCGCCTCAATCGGGTTCGAACAGGCGCTCGAAGCGTGCAAGGTCCTCGGCCAGCTCGCAGCTCACGAGCTGGCCCATCTTGCCGTCGGCCAGGCGGTGGGCTGCGAACAGCGTGGCCTTGCCGCGAAAGTTGTAGTCGGGCAGATGGATGATGGTGTAGGGATGGGACACGAACAGCTGATGCTCGTAGACCACGCGCTGCTCGTTGCGCGGCGACGGGTAGAGCGTGTATTCGGGGGTGGTGATCGTGAGTGTGGCCATGCATGGCCCGCTGCAGCAAAAGGCCGGCGGCGGGGGAGGGCAATGCTACCGCGTTCGCCAGTCCCTGGTGCGCCCTGGTGCGCCGCCGCCTGCGACAATGCGGGCATGCAAGCAGCCCGTGTATCCATCCAGACCGAGGATTTCGACGTATCGGCCGAACTCGCCGCCCTGCGCGGCGGCGACGCGCGCGTGGGCGCGGTCTGCAGCTTCATCGGCACGGTGCGTGACCGCAACGAGGGCGCCGCCGTGGCCAGCATGGAGCTGGAGCACTACCCGGGCATGACCGAGAAATCCATCGAGGCCATCATCGACGAGGCGGTCCAGCGCTTCGGCATCCATGGCGCGCGCGTCATCCACCGCATCGGTCCGCTGCAGCCCATGGACCAGATCGTGCTCGTGGCCGTCACCGCATCGCACCGGGGCATGGCCTTCCAGGCCTGCGAATACATCATGGACTACCTCAAGTCGCTGGCGCCTTTCTGGAAGAAGGAGCAAACGCCCGAGGGCGCGCGCTGGGTGGATGCGCGCGTCAGCGACGAAGAGGCGCTGGCGCGCTGGCGCCAGTGAGGCGGCGGGCCTTCAGGCCTTGAGCGCGGCGCCCCGCAACCATTGCGGTGGGCGGAACACCAGCAGGTTTCCGAACATCACCAGCAGCAGCCCGCCCACGGCCAGCGGCGTCCACACATAGCCCTCGAACAGGGCCGAGATGCTGAGCGCAACAATGGGGAACAGCACCGTCGCATAGGCCGCCTTCTCCGGGCCCAGCCGACCCACCAGGGTCAGGTAGGCCGTGAACGCAATCACCGAGCCTGGAATGGCCAGATACAGCCAGGAGCCCACATAGGTCCAGCTGGCATCGAAGCGCCAGGGCAGGCCCGCCACCAGCGCATAGCCGGTCAGCAGCAGCGTGCCGGCCAGCATGCCCCAGGCATTGGTCTGTGCGGGCCGCCAGCCCATGGACTGCAGCGAGGCAGACAGCATGTTCCCGCAGGAAAAGCACAGCGTGCCCAGCACCGCCCAGCCCAGGCCAGGCAGGCTGGCATGCCGGCCTGCGCGCAGCTCGGGCCAGAACAGCGCCACCAGGCCTGCAAGGCCGAAGAGGCTGCCGGCCAGCACATGGGGCGCCAGCCGGCGGCCGTGGATGATGCGCGCCAGCAGCGCGTTCCAGAGATTGGCGCTGGAGAACACCACGGCGGCCAGGCCGCTGGCCAGCGTCTCGCTGGCATGCATGAAGCACACGAAGTTGAAGCTGAACAGGCACAGGCCCTGCGCCAGCACGCGCGGCAGCGCCGGGCCGCGAGGCACGCGCAGCTGCCGCGACCACGCCAGCCAGGCGAACATCAGCACGGCGGCCAGCGCAAAGCGGTAGGCAATGGACAGCTCCACGGGCACGGCGCCCAGCTGCAGTTTCAGGGCGATCCAGGTCGAACCCCAGATCAGCACGACCAGGGCATAGAGGGTTGCAGTCATGGCCGGTGATGATGGCGCCGCAGGCTGGGCGGGCATGGCAGATTCCTGCGGTTTGATGGCCTGGCGCCATGCGTCGGTATGGCTGCGGGACCACAATCGCTGCCATGACGCCCACGCCGCTGCCCGAGCTGCCCTCCAGCCACCTGTGCCAGGTGCTGTCACGCTCCAAGGCCCGGCTGCAGCGGCGCGTGCGCCTGAGCGAAGGGGTGGAGCTGGCCGTCTGGGCCAATGTGGACGACGAGGTGCGCTACTGCCAGCCCGGTCACCACACGCTGTCGGTCTACCTGGCCG
>NZ_JAELTK010000077.1:0-29760 GCF_016428765.1 Delftia sp. ASV31 | reverse complement strand
CTCGCCAGCGCCGCCGCTGCCACCGCCTTGCTGGCATCGTTCGCCCTGCCCTCGTACGCCCAGACCGCCGCGCCGGCAGCCCCCGCCGCCGCCACGGCACCCAAGCCCGATCGCTCCATGCACAAGCACGGCGACCGCATGGAGCACATGCAGCAGCGCATCGCCAAGCTCAAGGCCGACCTCAAGCTCACGCCGGCCCAGGAAACCGCATGGAACACCTATGCGGCCACCTTCAAGCCCGGCGAGCGTCCCCAGCGCATGGAGCGCGAGGACTTCGCCAAGCTGACCACGCCCCAGCGCATCGACAAGATGCGTGAAATGCGCGCCCAGCGCGCGGCCGATGCCGATCGCCGCGGCGAAGCCACCAAGGCCTTCTACGCCCAGCTGGATGCCAGCCAGCAAAAGACCTTCGATGCCGCCACGCTGCACAAGGGCCACCCCGGCCACCACGGCATGGACCACGGCCCGCGCCATGACCACAAGAGCGGCCAGGCCCGCCCTGCCCCGGCACCCGCCCAGTAAGCAGCCACCTGGCCTGCCCGCCACCAGCGGGCAGCCGGATTGCTTGCGCCAGCCCTTGCACGGACGCCTTGTCAGGCGGCCGACAGTGCAAGGGCTTTTTTGCTGACTCCCCGATCTTCCCCGGACTGCCTAGAGTGGAACAGGCACAGCATTGTGTGCTGCCCCGGAGAAGATCATGGCCCCCAAAAACACTCAAACGACGCCATCCAGCTGCCAGAACAACGCAACGGCGCGCAAACATCCACCAGAACTTTCAGAGCGACTAGAGCGACCAGGACGACCCGCAAGTTTTGCCGCCGTGCTGCTGGCCGGTGCAGCGGCCGTCCTGCCCCTGTCGGCGCAGGCGCAGTCCACGCCGGAATCCACCCCCTCCATGTACCTGCAATACGGCGCGGCCGAGCACAGTGCCGACAGCTGGACCGTGGGCGTCACCGTGCCTTGGCGCAACTGGCGCCATGCGCTGTGGGGTGGCCAGCTCAGCGGCTACTGGGATGTCTGGGGCGCCCGCTGGTCGGCGCCGCTGGAGGGTCGCGATCGCGGCACCTGGGTCATCGGCGTGAATCCCACCGTGCGCTGGCGCCCCAGCAACGGGCAGTCGCCCTGGTTTGCAGAAACCGGCGTGGGCCTGAGCTGGGCGCTGAACCGGCGCTACGTCACGGACGAGAAGGAATTCCCCACGCGCTACAACTTCGCCACCCATATCGGCGTGGGCTACCTGTTTGGCAGCCAGGGCCAGCATGAGCTGGTGCTGCGGCTGGAGCACCATTCCAACGCAGGCATCAAGAAACCCAACCCCGGCGAAAACTTCCTGCAGCTGCGCTACGCCCACCATTTCTGATCACTGTTGCGGATCCCGGCAAGACCACCTTCGAGGTGGTCTTTTTTTGTCCTCGGCCGCCCTGTGGAAAAACCTGGGCATAAAAATCTCGTAAATCCCTGCTTATCCACAAGGAGGATGCGCCATGGAAAGTTGTGCCCAAAACGGGTGCAGCAGCGAAGCTGCATCCACCACAGGGTTTTAAGTGTCTTAAGTTGTTGATTTTTATAAGATAAATTCAGTTATCAACAATTAAGCGCTTCACTTACTACTACTACTAACTAAAAAATAAGAGAGATAGGAATAACAGCCAAGGGCGGTTTTTCACAGCGGCAAGACCGTTCGGGATAAAAAAAGGCAGCCGGTTCGTCAGGAAAAACGGCCTGTCAACAGGTCACAGCACTGCCAGACCATGTGCTCATCCATGTCTGGCAAGCCTTCTTTTCATCTGGGTAAACAAAAAAAACCTTATAGATCAACAACTTAAAGTGCATTAAAGGAAAAAATACACCTCGCACAAAACTGTGGATAGATGAAGACCAACTCAACAGTTATCCACAGAAAAAATCGAAACAGGCAAACTATCCCCGTTCGGGAGACACCGGGAACAGGGCTTTGATCACATGTTTTTCAATCGGGCAAGACATTGTTTTTTTTGAGGAATATTGAGTTATCCACAGAGATGCCATGCCTCTACTACTACGACTATTCTTTATAAGAAGATCAAAGAACAACCGAAGGCGAAGTCACGCGGGAAGCGAAGGCCGAACGGTTTTTCAAAAAAACAGACGTGCCAGGTTGTCTGGAGCCTGGGCATGTCCAGACGAGGGACTGCTCCAGCGAAATTGGCGCGCCTGTGTTCAAAAAAATTCCGGATCGACTCGCGCGCCATGGCCGTATGCACGAAGACGCACGAAGACAAGACTTCCTCGCGGACACGCAGGAACGCTGTGCAACGGCCGCTTTTCCACAACGGGCTGTGCACTGGACGTGGAAGACTTCAGGAAAACGCGGCCTGCCGGCGGACGCAAACGGATGCGCCAGAGGCAGTGCTCGGTCATTCAAAAAAATTCAACCCCTTGTTGTCGGCCTGCAAGAGGACTGCGCATCCAGATCAGGAGCAGCCGATCCAGTCCAGGCAAGGGCAATCACGAAAAGTGATGGCTGCTGGCGCACCAGGGCAAGAGGACGTGAATCAGCCCGAGCGCTTCAGCGGCCTGCAGAGGACCGTGGGGGCTTGGCAGCTGTCAGGCCCTGGGTTGCACGCGCCAGCGCGTCCTGGGCGTTCTGCTGGCCTGTTGGCGGGTATGGCCGGGCCTGGGAGCAGGCACGGTCTGCGAGATCCAGCGGTATCCCGCGGGATCCGGGACCGTGCTGCAGAGGGCATGCAGGGAGATGCGGGAGCCGGGAAATACGGTTGCCCACAGGCTGTGTGCAAGTGGCCTGTGGGCAACCGGCAGGCTCGCTGATTGAAAAAACCAGCCGTGATCAATGACTTGCGTATGCAATGGAATGCCGTGGCGACAGGGTGCTGCCTGTTTTTCGCATGCTTTCCACAGGGTCCGGCTCAGCGTGCCGGGCGGCGCTGCAAGGCAAAGGGCGGCAGGCCCTTGAGCAACTGCTGGCCATAGCTGGTGTTCACCAGGCGCCGGTCATAGCAATACACATGGGCCTGGTCTTCCTCGGTGCGTATGGCGCGGCCCACCCACTGGGCCAGGCGGATCGCCGTGGCCGGCACCACCAGCTCATTGAAGGGGTTGCGGCCGCTGCTGCGCAGCCATTCGGCCCGGGCCTCGCCCACGGGGTCATCGGGCGGGGCAAAGGGTAGCTTGGTGATGAACAGGGACTCGCACAGCGCGCCGGGCAGGTCCAGGCCCTCGCCGAAGGACTGCATGCCGAAGATGATGGAGGGCTCGCCCATCTCCACGGCGTCGCGGTGGCGGGCCAGCAGCAGGGCGCGGGGCATGGCCGTCTGCACCAGCACCTGCGAGCGCATGGCCGTGGACAGCGCATCCACCGCCAGGCGCATCTGCTCGCGCGAGGTGAACAGCACCAGGGCGCCGGCCTGCACGTGGGACAGGTCGCCCAGCAGCGCGTCCACCATCTCCTGGGTGAAGCGGGCGGCCTCCTTGGGGTCGGCCACGGTCTCGCGCGCCACCAGGGTGCCCTGGCGCGCGTAGTCGAAGGGGCTGGGCACTTCCAGCGTGGTCACGGCCGCATCGTCGTGCAGGCCTGCCTCGCGCAAAAAGAAGTCGAATTGTCCACAGCTGGTCAGGGTGGCCGACGTGAGCACGGCACCGCGCACCTGGGACCACAGATGGTGGCGCAGCATGGCTCCGGGCAGGATGGGGCTGGCATGGGCCTTGACCACGATGTACTCGCCATCTGTCTCCAACGTGAACCATTTGGCATTGGGAACGCGGCTGCTGTCGTCATCCTGCGCTGGCTGCTGCATCAGCAGCTGGGCCGTGTCATAGACGGATTCCAGGCGGGGAGCCAGTGCGCCAACCTGTGCATAAGCTGTAGACAGCCTGCGTGCTTCCTCTGGATTGTCCTTGATGGCGGCGCGCAGTGCCTTGGAGATGGCACGCAGCGCATCCAGAAAGCTGTTGGCATGGTGGGCGGCCTTGCCCAGAGGCTCCAGCAGGGGCTCGGGCAGCATGCCGCGCGGTGCGCGCACCCGCGCCGGCCCCCAGCTGTCCTTTTGTGACTTGAGCGTATCGCCGTACAGCTCCATCACCAGGCGCGCCAGTTCCTGCAGTTGCTGGCGCAACTGGCTGGCATGGCTGGGCAGGTCGGCCAGTTCCTCCACTTCGACCAGGGTGTTCACGCGCAGGGCGCGGCTGGTCAGCTTGTCTATCCAGCCCAGGCGGCTCAGGTCCATCTCGCCGGCGAATTGGCCCAGCGCCGTGGCGGGCAGATGGTGGGCTTCGTCCAGCACCAGCAGGCAGTTGTCCAGCTCGGGCAGCAGCCGTGCGCCCAGCGAGGACAGCAGCAGATCGTGGTTGGCCACGATGACCTGGGCGGCCACCAGGTCCTTGCGGCGCTCGTAATAGACGCAGTTGCTGAAGGCCGGGCAGTGCTTGCCGGTGCAGGACGAGGATTCGGCCGCCACGGGGCTCCAGGCCTCGGCCTCGGGCGGGGTCTCCAGAGAGTCGCGGTCGCCGTCCCAGGCCTGGGACGCCAGCGCATTGGCCATGCTTTTGTAGAACTGCATGCGCGCCTCCAGCTCCTGGGCCGGGCGTGCCACGCGGCTTTGGGCCTGCGCCTTTTCCTCGGCGAACAGATCGTCCAGATCCTCGTCCTGGGCCTCGCCGGTGCTGGCCAGCCGTTCCAGCTTGAGCTTGCAGACAAAGCGGCCCCGCCCCTTGGCCAGCGCGAATTTGAAGGGCTGCTCCAGCTGCTGGGCCAGCGCGGGCAGATCCTTGTTCACCAGCTGTTCCTGCAGGGCGACGGTGGCCGTGGAAATCAGCACCCGGGTGCCGCGCGCCAGCGCCATCGAAATGGCGGGAATGCTGTACGCCAGCGATTTGCCCACCCCCGTTCCGGCCTGCACCACGGCAATGGACCGGGTGGGCTCCGGTGCGCCCTCATCGATTTTTCCCAGCTGGGCCTGGCTGAAGGTCTGCGCGATCTGGGCTGCCATTTTTCGCTGCCCCTCACGATTTCGGAACCCTGGGATGGCCCCGACCACGTCATCAAAGGATTTCAGGGCCTGTTCAGCCCATTTTTTTTCATGCATTTCGGCGTGTTTTGACCAGATGGATCATCTTGGTCCATCTGTTTATAAAGATTCGTACAGTGATATGTATTAAATAAGATGCGAAATCTTATGAAATACAGCGCACAAAGCGCGTTTTTCGTATGCCGTACAGCCTACAAGCTGCCCGTCATATGGATCACTGAACCCGCCAATCGCATGTGTGCACAGGTGGGTATCGGTCACCGGGATGGACATCTGTCCACCGGCTGTTCCTGGATTGTTCCCATGGCCGTTGATGGCCATGCGCGTGGCTGCATCCACAGTCTTGCCCACAGCGGCCAGGGCGTTCGGCCTGTGATCAATCCTGTGTGCATGTTGTTGGCATGCTTGTGGATTGATTGGATGATTGTCGCCATTCACCGTTGATTTGCAACGGGTTTTTCATGGATTCAGGTTTCCCACGATTTCCAGAAGATGGTGGAAGTTGTCACCACTGTGGAAAACAGGGCCTGTGCAGATCTTTGGCTTTGCAGAGCACGTTTTTCCCCGGGATATCCACAGGTCTGCGGCCGCTGCGGCTGGGGCCCTGGTGCACCGCAGGCGGCAGGTCCGCGGCGGCGCAGCGGATCGCGCTGGTTCTCGAAAAAGCGCAGGCGATCACTGCCGGAGATCGGCCCCGGGCGCCGGCCCAGGTACGCGAATGTCTTACCAAACGGTAATGAAGGCTTCACGCACGCAGGAAGATGCGTTTTCTAGCATCTGTTTCATCTCAGGAGACAAGGGTCGGCTCGCTGCAGTCCCTGCGCTCCAGGCATGGATTGAAGGGGCAAGAATGATCAAGACATTTGCGGGCCTGCCCAAGGCAGCCCGGTTTCCGGCGGCATCGGCATGCGCTGTCATCGCCGTGGCCTGCCTTGTGGCGGGCTGCGATGCATCCAAGGCATCGGCACAGAACGAACCTGCCGCGCAGGCGCCCGCGCCGGCCGGCGTGGTGCGGGTAAAGCCCGAGTCGCTGAAGATGCTGGACATCGCCGTGGTGGCCGATCCGCAGGGCACGCAAATGGCCTGGGCGCCCGCGCGTGTGGCCTTTGCCGAGGACCGCGTGGCCACTGTCTCGGTGCCGCTGGCCGCGCGCGTGGTGTCGGTTCGTGCCCACGTGGGTGACATCGTCAAGGCCGGCGACGAGCTGGCCACCCTGGTCAGCCCCGAGGCACTGCGCGTGCGCTACGAGGTGGAAGCTGCCCGCAGCGCGCATGACGTGGCAACCGTGGAAGTGCGGCGCCAGCAGACCATGGTGGACAAGGGCGTGGGCGTGGAAGTGGATCTGCGTGCGGCCCAGGCCAAGCTGCGCGAGTCGGCCCAGGAGCTGGCGCGTGCCCAGGGCACGTCGGCGCTGCTGGGGCAAGGCGGCGGCGACCGGCTGGTGCTGCGTGCGCCGCGCGCCGGCGTGGTGGCCGAGCGCAAGGCCGTGGTCGGCGCCTCGGTCGAGCCCAGCGGCGAGCTGTTCCTGATCGGCGATCCCGCCGCCATGAACGTGGTGGCCGATGTCTTTGAAAGCGATCTGCCCGGCATCCGCCTGGGTAGTGCCGTGCAGGTCGATGTGCCGCAGCTGCCCAAGCCCCTGACCGGCACGGTGCGCCACCTGGGCGCCACGCTGGACAAGGAGTCGCGCCGCGCCTCCGTCATCGTGCAGCTCGATGCGCAAAACCCCGTGCTGCGTTCCGGCATGCAGGCGCGCGTGGGCCTGCAGGTCTCCAACGAGCACGAGATGCTGATCCCCGTGACGGCCGTGCTCATCAAGGATGAAAGCCGCAGCATCGTCTTCGTGCAGACCGGCGAGCAGCAGTTCGAGGCCCGCACCGTGGTGCTGGGCCGGCCCTCGCGCGGCATGGTGCCCGTGGTGTCGGGCCTGAAGTCGGGTGAAAAGATCGTCGTGCGCGGTGGCCTGCTGCTCGACGGCGCAGCCAGCCAGCTGCTCTGATCGCGGCCAGGAGACTCATCAATGCTGCGTTCCCTGATAGCGTTTGTGGTGCACCGGCGGCTCGTCGCCCTGTGTGCCACCCTGATCATCGCCATCTATGGCGTGTATTCATACCTGCACACGGCCATCGAGGCCTATCCCGATGTGACCAATGTGCAGGTCGGCGTGATTGCCCAGGCGCCGGGCCTGGCCCCCGAGGAGGTGGAGCGCCAGATCACCCAGCCGCTGGAGCGCGAGCTCAACGGCACGCCGGGCCTGGTGTCGCTGCGCTCGGAGAGCTACTTCGGCCTGGCCATGATCAACCTCGTCTTCAATGACGATGCCGACAGTTTCCATGCGCGCGCCGAGGTGTCGCAGCGCCTGCCCCAGGCCAATCTGCCCGACGGTGTCACGCCCGAGATGGCGCCTGACTACACGCCGCTGGGCAAGATCTTCTACTACCGCTTGAAGAGCGACCGCCACACGCTGGCGCAGCTGCGCACCGAGCAGGAATGGCGCGTGGTGCGCGTGCTCAAGCAGGTGCAGGGCGTGGCCGACGTGGTCAGCATCGGCGGCTTCGTCAAGGAGTTCCACGTCGAGGTGGATCCCGAGAAGCTGTATGCGCTGGGCCTGTCGCTGGAAGACGTGAGCGATGCCCTGTCCAAGTCCAACCGCAACGTGGGCGGCGGCCTGATGCGCCGGGGCGAGCAGTCGCTGATCATCCGCGGCATCGGCCTGCTGCGCACGCCGCAGGAGATCCAGGGCGTGGTCGTGGCCATGCGCGGCAGCGCGCCCGTGACCATTGGCGACGTGGCGCGCGTGGTGCAGTCGCACACGCCGCGCCAGGGCTCGGTGGGCATGGACGATGCCGACGACGTGGTCCAGGGCATTGTGCTGCTCAAGCGCGGCGAGAACCCCTCGGTGGTGCTGGACCAGATCCATGCCAAGGTGGCCGCGCTCAATGACGGCGGCCTGCCCGAGGGCATGCACATGGAGACCAACTACGACCGCTCCGACCTGGTCGGCCACACGCTGGGCACGGTGCAGCACAACCTGCTGTTCGGCGCCACGCTGATCGTGGGCGTGCTGTGGCTGTTCCTGCGCAGCCTGCGCGGCTCGCTGATCGTGGCCACGGTGATCCCGCTGTCGCTGCTGGTGGCCTTCATCGGCCTGCACCTGCTGGGCATGCCGGCCAACCTGATCTCCATGGGCGCCATCGACTTCGGCATCATGGTGGACGGCGCCGTGGTGCTGGCCGAAAACATCATCCGCAACGCCCGCATGCGCAAGCCGCAGACGCAGGCGGACATGCGCCACATCATCATCGACTCGGCCGTGGCCGTGGCCAAGCCCACGCTGTTCGCCATGGCCATCGTGATCGCGGCGCTGATCCCCGTGTTCTCGCTGGAAAGCATCGAGGGCCGCATCTTCCGTCCGCTGGCCATGACCTACAGCTTCGCGCTGCTGGGTGCCCTGGTCTTCGCCATGGGCCTGGTGCCGGCGCTGTGCGCGCTGTTCCTCAAGCCCCAGCACGTGATGGTGGAAGAGCCCAAGATCTTCGACCGCGCCCACCACGGCTACCAGCACTGGATTGCCAAGGTGCTGGACGCAGGCCGCCGCCGCGCCATGATCGTCGTCGCCTCGCTGGCCATTCTGGTGGCTGCCGGCGTGTCGGCCGCCTGGCTGGGCACGGAGTTCCTGCCCGAACTCGATGAGGGCGATGCCTATGTGCTGGTGCAGATGCCCGCATCGATCTCGCTGGAAAAGGGCCAGGAAGTGCTGCGCGACGTGCGCCTGCGCCTGAAGACCTTCCCCGAGGTGATCACCGTCACCACCGAGCAGGGCCGGCCCGAGTCCGGCACCGACAACGAGACGCTGAACCTGGCCAAGGTGCTGGTGCGCCTGAAGGGCCACGGCGAATGGCGCAAGGGCCTGACCAAGCCCCAGCTCATCGAGCAGATGCGCGCCACGCTGAGCGAGATTCCGGGCGTGTCGTTCAACTTCGCCCAGCCCATCCGCGACAGCGTGGAGGAATCGACGTCCGGCGCGCGTGGCCAGGTGGTGCTCAAGGTCTTCGGCCCCGACATTCCGCAGCTGCGCTCCATCCTGCAGCAGACCGTGGACCTGGTGAAGGACATCGACGGCGTGGTCGATCTGGGCCTGTACCGCGATGCGCCTGCACCCCAGGTCCACGTGGAGTTCGACCGCCAGTCGCTGGCGCGCCAGGGCATTGCCATGGAGACCGCGCAAAAGACGCTGGAGGCTGCGCTGGCCGGCAACATCTCCACCACGCTGTGGGAGGGCGAGTACCCCGTGCCCGTGCGCGTGCGCCTGCCCTATGTGGACCGCATGGACGAGGAGCGCATCCGCAACATCGCCATCCCCCTGCCCAACGGCGGCTCGGTGCCGCTGCATTCGGTGGGCCAGGTCGCCATCAAGATCGGCAACTCCTCCATCTTCCGCGAAGGCAATGCGCGCTACATGGCGCTCAAGTTCAACGTGGAAGGCCGCGACATCGGCTCCGTGGTCAAGGACACGCTGGCCACGTTCAAGAAGAACGTGAAGATCCCCGAGGGCTACCAGGCCGTCTGGGGCGGCGAGTGGGAGAACCAGCAGCGCGCCGCTGCACGCCTGAAGATCGTGGTGCCGCTGTCGCTGATCATCGTCTACGCCCTGCTGTTCGGCGCGCTGGGCCAGGCGCGCAGCGCGGGCATCATCTTGCTGTGCGCGCCCTTCACCATGGTGGGCGGCATCGCGGCCCTGCACTTTGCGGGCATCGAGCTGTCCATCAGCGCGGCCATCGGCTTCATCGCGCTGCTGGGACAGGTGGCGCTGGCCGGCCTGCTGGTGATCTCGGCCGTGGAGGAGCTGCGACGGCAGGGCATGCCCATGATGCAGGCCCTGGTCGAGGGCGCTGCCGAGCGCATGCGCTCCATCGTGCTCGTGGCGCTGCTGGCGCTGCTGGGCCTGCTGCCCATGGCGCTGTCCACGGGCGTGGGCAGCGAGACGCAAAAGCCCTTCGCCTCCGTGATCGTGGGCGGCATGGTGGTGCTGCCCCTGGTGGCCCTGGTGCTGCTGCCCGTGCTCTATGCGCTGCTGGGCCCCAAGAACATGTTGACGCAGGAAGAACTCGATGAAAAAGAGTGATAGCCCCCTGAGCGGCTTCGCCGCTTCCCCCTCTCGCTTCGCGGGGGGGACGACGCCCTCGCCGCGAGGCGGCTCTTGCTCGGTGTCCCAGGCTTTTGGTCGCGCCGGTTTTGCAGGCAGCGCCCGTTATCGGGCCCTGTTTGTGGCTGTGGCGCTGTGCTGCGGGGCGGGTTCTGCGCTTGCGCAGCAGGCTGTGCCCGCTGTGCCGGCCATCACTGCGGCGCCTGCCTCCGAGGTGGCTCCGGCGGCTGCGCCGCAGCAGCCGGTGGGGATGCAGGAGTATCTGCAGATGGTGGTGCGCAATCAGCCCCAGCTGGCGGCGCAGCGGCTGCAGATCGGGATTGCGCAGGCGGACAGCCGCACGGCGGCGGCGTTTCCCAATCCCACGGCGTCGTACAGCAGCAAGCCGGGCGAGAAGCAGTGGGGCATAGAGCAGCCGCTGCCCATCTTCGGCCAGCGGCGTTTGCGCATGGAGAACGCGCGCAAGGGCGAGACGGCGGCGCGTGCCAATGTCGAGGTGGCCGTGGCCACCACGCTCAACGATGCAGCCACGGCCTTCATCGACCTGCTGATGACGCAGCAGCGCCTGAAGGTCTGGGAAGAGGCGCAGGAGGCGCTGAACGGCGCAGGCAATATCGTGCGCGGCCAGATCGAGGCCGGCGCGCGCAGCCGCTATGACGGCGCACGCCTGAGCCTGCAGCAGGCCCAGATGGCCATGCAGGTCAGCCAGGCCCAGTCGGACTGGCAGGACGCCGCCTCGCACGCCGCCGCCCTGGCCGCCCTGCCCCAATGGGCGCCGCGCGCCACAGGCAGCCTGCAGGCCGTGCCCGTGGGCCAGCTGCTCAACGAGCAAGAGCTGTGGGAAGCTGCGCGCCAGCGCCTGCCGGTCCTGGTCGCTGCCCAGGCCGAGCTGGACCAGTTGCGCCACAAGGTCGAGCTGGAACGCCGCGAAGCCCTGCCCACGCCCAGCGTGAGCGTGGCGCGCGTGCGCAACCGGCTTGACGGCAACTACAACCAGATCGGCGTGTCGGTGGAGCTGCCGCTGTTCGACCGCCGCGAAGGCCCCATCGCCCGAGCCCAGGTCGAGGCCGAACAGGCCCAGCTGCGCTACGACGCCGCGCTGATCGAGGCGCGCACCGAGCTGCAGCGCGCCATCAAGCAACTGAAGCTGCGCCGCGATGCCGTGCGCGCCTACGAAAAGCAGGGCCTGGCCCAGATCGCGCCGCTCAACCAGATGGCCCAGGACGCCTACAAGCTGGGCCAGGGCTCCATCCTGGAGCTGATCGATTCGCTGGGATCGATCAACGAGCACCGCCTGGAGCACCTGGACCTGGTCAAGGAAATGATGCTGGCCGAGTGGCAGGTGCGCGTGGCCAGCGGCGATCTGCCGATGTGGGCAGCGCCCTGAGGCGCTTGACGCCCTTCCCCTCCTGCTGTGCGGGAGGGGCGGTCGGACCCTGGGTGGCACCCCCGGTGTGCCTGGTCCGGATCACGCCAGTTTCATGCGGTGCGATGCCGCGCAGCGCAGCCCAAGGCTGAAAAGAGGTGGTAAACATGCCGGCACCCCCACCGATATCGGCGGAGTCTGGCGCGCCGTATAGTGTCTGCCTCAGTTTCGAGTCAGGCCCTGCCGCCCGCATGTACCGCTATCTCATCATCGAAGACGACGCGCTGAACGCGCGCTACATCGCCGAAGGCCTGCGCCAGCAGGGCGCGCAGGTGGCGGTGTGCAGCGATGGTGTGCAGGGCATCGCCATGGCCGTGGGCGAGAGCTGGGATGTGATCATCCTCGACCGCATGCTGCCCAACGGCTTCGACGGCCTGCAGATCCTGCAGACGCTGCGCTCCATGGGCAAGCAGACGCCGGTGCTGGTGCTCAGCGCCCTGTCGGCCACGGACGAGCGCGTGCGCGGCCTCAAGGCCGGCTGCGACGACTACCTGACCAAGCCCTTTGCCTTCTCCGAACTCTCGGCGCGCCTGGAGGCCCTGGTGCGCCGCGCCCAGATCCCGGCCCCTGCGCGCGAGATGCGCCTGGCCGACCTGCGGCTGAACCTGCTCACGCGCAGCGCCGAGCGCGCAGGCCAGCCGCTGGCCCTGCAGCCGCGCGAGTTCCGCCTGCTGGCCTTTCTGATGCAGCACGCGCACCAGATCGTCACGCGCACCATGCTGCTGGAGTCGGTGTGGGACTACCGGTTCGACCCGCAGACCAATGTCATCGACGTGCACATCAGCCGCCTGCGCGGCAAGGTGGACAAGGGCTTCGAGCCCGCGCTGATCCACACCGTGCGCGGCGTGGGCTACAGCCTGTCGGACCGCCCGCAGGACCTGCCGCAGGTGGCCTGACCCGATGTCGCTGGCCAAGCCCTGGAGCTCCACGGCCTTCCGGCTGGCGCTGACCTACGGCGTGCTGCTGGTGCTGACCATGTCCATCGTGCTGTCGGTGTTCTACGTGCAGACCGTGGGCGTGCTGCGCATGCGAACCGATCGCCAGGCCGAGAACCACATGCGCCGCCTGGTCGAGCACCGCGACAAGTACGGCGAGCCTGCCCTGGAGGCAGAGATCCAGCAGACCCTGCTGGACGGCGTCAACACCGATACGGAAATCCTCATCCTCATGGATGGCGAGGGCAACCCCATCATCGGCAATGCCGACGTGGTGCCGGCGCGCCGGCTCACCGAGATGGGCGTGCGCGACCTCAAAGTGCGGCGCAATGGCAAGATCATCGCCGGCCGCGTGGCCGTGGCCCAGCTGTCCGACGGCAAGCTGCTGGCCGTGGGCAGCGACATGCAGGTGCAAAGCGATGTGGAGGAGCTGTTCGGCCGCGCCAGCCTGCTGGCCGGCCTGGTGGCCCTGGGCATGGCCGTGCTGGGCGCCGGGGCCTTCCGGCGCGTGGTGGAAGAGCGTGCCGCCGACATCCGCAGCACCATGGCGCGCGTGGCCACGGGCGACCTGCGCCAGCGCATTCCGGTCACGCGCCGCGACGATGAGTTCACGCTGCTCAACCGCGACATCAACACCATGCTGGACCGGCTGGAACTGCTGATGGACGGCATACGCCATGTCTCCAACACCATCGCCCACAACCTGCGCACGCCGCTGACGCGCATCCTGCTGCGCCTGCGCAATGCCCAGCAGGCCACGCCCGAGGAAAAGAACGAGACGCTGGCGCTGGTGGCCCAGGAAGTGGCCGAGCTGGGCGTGGTGTTCGACAAGCTGCTGCAGATCGCCGAAGTGGAAAGCGGCGCCAGCCGCAAGAACTTCGCGCCCGTGGACCTGCGTGCCCTGCTGGTCGACGTGGTGGAGTTCTACGAGCCCCTGGTCGAGGACGCGGGCGGCGTGCTGCGCCTGGATGTCGAGGGCATGCCCATGGCGCTGGGTGACGGTGACCTGCTGGCCAGTGCCGTGGCCAACCTCGTGGACAACGCCATCAAGTACGGATCACTGCCCGACAGCGACCACGGCGCCGACATGCAGCTGCGCGCGGGCGTGGCCCACGAGCACGGCATGGACGGCGGCGCCTGGGGTGTGGAAATCATCGTGCAGGACCGCGGCCCCGGCGTGGACGCCCAAACGCGCGAGAAGATGAGCACCCGCTTTTACCGCGCCGAATCGGACCGCGAAGGCTACGGCCTGGGCCTGGCCAGCGTGCTGGCCATCGTGCAGCTGCACGGCGGCAAGCTGGGCTTCGAGAACATGCATCCGGGCCTGCAGGCAAGGATCTGGCTGCCCGGGTTGCCCACGGCCTGAAGCCGTTTCAGCGGTCCTTGTGACCGTAGGCGCAAAAGCCGGGCTTGGGGCCCTTCTTGGGGTGCAGGCGACAGGTTTCGGGCCGCTTGTCGTATACCGTGCAGCGCCGCGACTTGGCATCCAGAAAATTGCAGTCCCCGCTGGCGCGCCGCGCCATGGTGAAGATGTTGTGCTTGGGGTTGTAGTGGTCGATCAAGCGCATCTTCATCAGCCGCTTGGCGATGAGCTTGGGCTCCACGTTGTCCACCTCGAACGGATCCACCAGTTCCAGCCGCACCAGATCGGGCAGCTGCACCTCCAGCGGCATGGTGCAGCAGTTGGCCGCACAGCTGTCGCACATGCCGGGCTTGTATTTGCTCCAGGAGTCGAGGCGGTCGACGTCGACGATGCTGATGGGGGATCTCATGGTGGGGGATGGGCGTGTGCAGGGCCGCTATTTTTCGCCAGAAAGCCCGGCGGCGGTTGCCGCGCCGGCGTAGCCAAGCGAGGGGGCGGGTCTTTGGGGGACGCTGCCCCTGCATCCATCCCCTGGCCTTCAGGCCGGCCGCTTCCTCAACAGGTATTTCTGAAACCCGTCGGACACCCGCTCGTCGCGCTGGTTCAGCACCTCGGTGGCCAGGGTCAGCACGCCCGTGGTGTTGCCGGGCTTGAGCTCGGACACCGTCAGCGTGCAGTACAGCGTGTCGCCCACATAGACGGGGGCCAGGAAGCGGCTGCCCTGCTCCAGGAAGCCCTTGAGCGATTCCTCGACCATGTGCGGGAACAGGCCGGCGCCCGCCGCCGTCTGTATGGCCACCTGGTAGCCGTGGGCCAGCATATGGGGCATGCCGCGCGCGCGGCAGTACTCCACGTCGTAATGCACGGGATGGTTGTCGCCGCTGGCCAGCTGGAAGGCGGCGAACAGGGCATCGGTCATGGTGCGCGAGGGCAGGGCGAAGACCTCGCCCAGAGCGAAGTCTTCAAAATAGCGCTGGGCGCACAGGGATGGGTGGCGTGGCATGGCGACTCTCCTCAGTTTGCGCTCATGTGGGCGGCCCGGGCGACCTTGCCCCATTTGTCCAGCTCCTGCTTGAGGAAGGCGGCCAGCGCCTGGGGGCGCGGCTGCTTTTCCAGCACCAGGCCCATGTCGTAGGCCTTTTTCTGCAGCCCGGCATCGTCCACCGTGGCCTGCAGGCTGGACTGCAGGCGGGCAATCAGCGCTGGCGGCGTGCCTGCGGGGGCGAACACGGCGTTCCAGGTATAGGCCTCGTAGCCGGGCACCTGCTCGGCAATGGCAGGCGTGTCGGGCGTCTGCGGCAGGCGCTGGGCCATGGTGGTGGCCAGCAGGCGCACCGTGCCCGCCTTGACCTGGGCCAGGCCCGTGGGAGCGCTGTCCAGCATGAAGGCCAGGTGCCCGCCGATGAGGTCCTGTATGGCCGGCGCACTGCCCCGGTAGGGCACATGCTGGGCCCGGGTTCCCGCCATCAGGTTCAGCAGCTCCGCACCCAGGTGAGGAGCGCTGCCCACGCCCGCCGAGGCATAGCTGACCTGGCCGGGCCGCGCCCGCAGATAGGCCAGGAAATCCGGCAGGCTTTGCACGGGCAGCCGCTTGTCCACCACCAGCACCAGCGGCGCCCTGGCGAGCAATCCCACGGGCGCGAAGTCTTCCTCCGTGCGGTAGCCCAGCTTGTCGTGGATGTAGGGATTGACGGCATGCGCCACCGTGGTCAGCAGCAGGGTGTAGCCGTCAGGGGCTGCCTTGGCAACCGCCTCCGTGCCCACGAGGGTGCCGGCACCCGTGCGGTTCTCGATCACCACGGGCGTGCCCAGCTTCTGGCTCCAGACATCGGCCATGGCGCGGCCAAAGGTGTCGGTGGGGCCGCCTGCCGCATAGGGAATCACCAGCTTGATGGGGCGCGCCGGATAGTCCTGCGCTGCGGCCGCGCCGGCGGCCAGAAGCAGGGCGGTGAGAAGGGTTTGGCGTCTTGCCGTCTTGAAGTCCATAATTTTCTCCGTTGTCTCCTGGCGCCGACTATAGAAATGCGCCGCCAATGCGGCCAGTCGAATCATTGATAGGGCGGTTAGAAACCGTCTAACACCAAGGAAATGCTCCCGGCGGGCATGCAACGGATGCGATATGAATTGACGGATCTCAGGGTTTTCCTTGCCATTGCCCAGGCCAAAAGCCTCAGCGCAGGCGCGGCTGAAATGCATTTGACGGCGCCATCGGCCAGTTACCGGCTCAAGAATCTGGAGCAGGCCATGGGTGCATCGCTGTTTGAAAGAACGTCAAAAGGCATGGTGCTGACCCCGGCGGGAATGACGGTCAAGAAATACGCCGATTCCATTTTCGGCAGCGTGGACCGCTTGCAAGGAGAAATGCAAAGACACATCAACGGAATATCGGGCCATATCCGCGTCTTTGCCAACAGCAGCACGCTGACGGGAATCGCGCCCGTGCTCAGCCGCTATCTGGCCCATTATCCGAACGTCAATGTGGACCTGGAGGAGCGCCTGAGCGAAGACACGGTGCGCGCCGTGCTCGACGGCAATGCCGACGTGGGCCTGGTGGCCGGCCAGATCGATCTGCATGGCCTGCATGCCATCACCTATGGCCACGATGAACTGGTGTTTGTGGTGCCCGCTGGCCACCCCTTGGCCGCCAGCAGCAGGGTGCCGCTGGAAACCGCGCTGACCTACGACCTGGTCTCGATCGGCCGCAAGACCAGCAACTTCCTCTACCTCCAAGGCATGGCATCCAGGCTGGGCATGAATCCCAGGGTACGTGTGCACGCACCAACATTCGAGGCCGTGCTGCAGTGCGTGCAGGAAGGCGTGGGCATTGCGCTGGTGCCACGCTCCATTGCCCGGCCGGCGCTGCAGGCGCGCAGGCTGGCCGCCGTGGGCCTGGACGAGGCCTGGGCGCAGCGCGAGCAGAGGGTGGTCACGCGCGAACCCGAAACCCTGCCCGCCTATGCCCGCGATTTCGTGGCCTATGTGGCGGCCCAGCCTTTGCCCGAGGAAGGCGCCGTGCAGGAATCCCTGCCTTAGAAGATTTGAAATTCCGCTTAGAAAATGCCGACTGGCTGGGTGATGGTCGCACTTCTAGAATGCGGCGAATCGAATATTCGCCTCGTTCAAGAAAATGCAGACACGCCCATTGGATGGTTTGACGGTATTGGCCATGGAACACGCCGTGGCAGGGCCTTTTGCCAGCCGGCAGCTGGCGGACCTGGGTGCCAGGGTCATCAAGCTGGAGCGATTGCCCGATGGGGATTTTGCACGGGGCTATGACGACAAGGTCCATGGTGAATCATCCTTTTTTGTCTGGGCCAATCGGGGAAAGCAAAGCTTGGCCGCAGATATCAAGACCGCCGAAGGGCAGCATATCGTCGGGAAAATACTGGAAAACGCCGATATCCTGATCCAGAACCTGGCCCCGGGTGCCATGCAGAGAATGGGCATGGATTTCGACAGCCTGCATGAGAAATATCCGCGTCTCATCGTCTGCGATATATCGGGCTATGGCGAGGGCGGCCCGCTCAGCGACAAAAAGGCCTACGACCTGCTGATCCAGGCGGCAGCCGGCCTGATCTCGGTCACGGGCACGCCCGACCAGCCCGCGCGCGTGGGCATTTCCATCGCCGACATCGCGGCCGGCATGTATGCCTACTCGGGCATTTTGTCCGCCCTGCTGCAGCGCGCCCGCACCGGCCGGGGCCTGCGCGTGGAGGTGTCCATGCTGGAGGCGCTGGCCGAATGGATGTCCTACCCGCTGAACTTCGCCCACTACGGCGGCACGGCGCCTGCGCGCAGCGGGCTGACCCATCCTTCCATCGCGCCCTATGGCCAGTACACGGCCGGTGACGGCCAGAGCCTGATCTTCGGCCTGCAGAACGACCGCGAATGGCACAGCTTCTGCACCCATGTGCTGCAGCAGCCCGCGCTGGCGCAGGACGCGCGCTTTGCCACCAACCTGCAGCGCGTGGCGCACCGCGCGGAACTCGATGCGGTGATCGCATCCGTGCTGGCCCCCCTGAGCCGCGAACAGGCCATGCAGCGCCTGGATGCAGGCGGCATCGCCAACGCCCCGCTCAACGGCATGCACGAGGTCTGGAACCATCCCCAGCTGCAGGCGCGCGAACGCTGGCGCGAAGTCGCCACGCCCGCCGGCAGCATCCAGGCCCTGCTGCCCCCGGCCACGCTGTCGGATGCCGAAGCCGCCATGGGCGCCGTGCCCGCGCTGGGCGAGCATACGCAGGCGCTGTGGGAGGAGTTTGGCGGGCGGTGAACATGGCCAGGGGGGCCAGGGTCCGGCCATGAAAAAAGCGCTCCTTGCAGAGCGCTTTTTGCAGTGTGCCGTTCGGCTGGATCAGACGTCGATATTGCCCGCCCGCAGCGCATTCGTCTCGATGAATTCCCGGCGTGGCTCCACTTCATCGCCCATGAGCATGGTGAACACGCGGTCGGCCTCGATGGCGTCGCCGATCTGCACCTGCAGCAGGCTGCGGACGTTGGGGTCCATGGTGGTTTCCCACAGCTGCTCGGGGTTCATTTCGCCCAAGCCCTTGTAGCGCTGGCGGGCCGTGGTGCGTTCGGCCTCGTGCAGCAGCCATTGCATGGCCTGGCGGAAGTCGCCGGCCTTGTCGCTCTTGGCTTTTTCGCCCTCGCCACGCGTGACCTTGGCGCCTTCGCCCAGCAGGCCGTTGAAGTTCTGGGCTTCGTCGGCCAGCGCGGCGTAGTCGTGGCTGCGCACGAACTCCTGGGTGAGGATGGAGCTCTTGATGTTGCCGTGGTGGTGGCGGCTGATGCGCAGCACGGGCTTTTCGGAGACCGGGTCGATTTCGGCCGTGACCTCGGCGGGCACGCCCGTGGTGGTCAACTCGCGCAGCTTGGCCTCCAGGATGGGGGCGCAGGCCTGGGCCGCCTCGATGCTGTCCAGCGTGATCTGCACGCCGTCGGCGATGGCGCGCAGGGCCTCGGCATCCATGAAGTTGGACAAGCGGTCGATGACGGTCTCGGCGGCCAGGTGCATGTTGGCCAGCTTGGCCAGTTCCTCGCCGTCCAGCGTGCGCGGGTTGGCGCCGCCGGTGCTGACGCTGGCGTTCATCAGCGCGATGCGCAGCAGGTACTGGTTGAGCGCGGGGCCGTCCTTGATGTACAGCTCTTCCTTGCCGTTCTTGACCTTGTACAGCGGCGGCTGGGCGATGTAGATGTGGCCGCGCTCGACCAGGTCCGGCATCTGGCGGTAGAAGAAGGTCAGCAGCAGGGTGCGGATGTGGGCGCCGTCCACGTCCGCGTCGGTCATGATGATGATGCGGTGGTAGCGCAGCTTGTTGGGGTCGAAGTCGTCGCTGCCGCTCTTGCCCGATTCGGCCGTGGCCTTGCCGATGCCGGTGCCCAGGGCCGTGATCAGGGTGACGATTTCGTTGCTGGTCAGCAGCTTTTCGTAGCGGGCCTTTTCCACGTTCAGGATCTTGCCGCGCAGCGGCAGGATGGCCTGGAACTTCCGGTCGCGACCTTGCTTGGCGGAGCCGCCTGCGGAGTCACCCTCGACGATGTAGATCTCGCACAGCGCCGGGTCCTTTTCCTGGCAGTCGGCCAGCTTGCCGGGCAGGCCCATGCCGTCGAGCACGCCCTTGCGGCGCGTCATCTCGCGGGCCTTGCGCGCGGCCTCGCGGGCACGCGCGGCATCGACGATCTTGCTGCACAGGATCTTGGCGTCGTTGGGCTTTTCCTCCAGGTAGTCGGTCAGCGCCTTGGCGACGATGTCCTCCACGGGCGCGCGCACTTCGCTGGAGACCAGCTTGTCCTTGGTCTGGCTGCTGAACTTGGGTTCGGGCACCTTCACGGACAGCACGCAGCACAGGCCTTCGCGCATGTCGTCGCCGCTGACCTCGACCTTGGCCTTCTTGGCCAGTTCGTTCTGCTCGATGTACTTGCCGATCACGCGCGTCATGGCGGCGCGCAGGCCCGTCAGGTGGGTGCCGCCGTCGCGCTGCGGGATGTTGTTGGTGAAGCACAGCACCTGCTCGGCATAGCTGTCGTTCCACTGCATGGCGACTTCGACGCCGATCTCGGTGCCGGGGATGCCGCCGTAGCTTTCCGCAGGACGCGTGCCGTTGGCGTGGAAGGCCGTGGGATGCAGCACCTTCTTGTTGGCGTTGATGAACTGCACGAATCCCATGACGCCGCCGGCGCCGGAGAAGTCGTCTTCGCGGCCGTCGCGCTCGTCCTTGAGGCGGATGCGCACGCCGTTGTTCAGGAAGGACAGTTCGCGCAGGCGCTTGGCCAGGATCTCGTAGCGGAACTCATGGTTCTGCGTGAAGATTTCCGTGTCGGGCAGGAAGTGGACCTTGGTGCCGCGCTTGTCGCTCTTGCCGACCACGCGCATGGGCGAGACCTCGACGCCGTCCACGATCTCGATCGGGCGGTTCTGCACGTGGCCGCGCGAGAAGTCGATTTCGTAGACCTCGCCGTCGCGGCGCACGTTGAGCTTGAGCCAGATGGACAGCGCGTTCACGCAGGACACGCCCACGCCGTGCAGGCCGCCCGAGACCTTGTAGCTGTTCTGGTTGAACTTGCCGCCCGCGTGCAGTTCGGTGAGGGCGATCTCGGCCGCCGAGCGCTTGGGCTCGTGCTTGTCGTCCATCTTCACGCGCGTGGGGATGCCGCGGCCGTTGTCGATGACGGACAGGGAGCCATCGGCATGGATGGTGACCAGGATGTCGTCGCAGTAGCCGGCCAGGGCTTCGTCGATGGAGTTGTCCACCACTTCGAAGACCAGGTGGTGCAGGCCCGTGCCATCGGAGGTATCGCCGATGTACATGCCGGGGCGCTTGCGCACGGCCTCCAGGCCTTCGAGGATCTGGATCGCACCTTCGCCATAGCCGCTGGAGTCTGAGCCTTCGGGGGCAATGGTCTGGTTTTCTGGCTTGTTCTCGTCGGTCATGGAAGGCCCTGGGGTAGTTCCGTCGGAAGCTGTCGCTTCGCTTGAAAATGTTCGATTCGGCCGCTGGCGCGGTGCGTAGGGACGCGCGCTGCGGGCTACGAGTCGGGTAGGGTGGTTGCGCACCGTGCACCGGCTTGTGCCACCGGGCGGCGGGTGCAGGGGCTGCGCAATGTGTCAGGCATCGGTGTCGTGTGGCGCGCGGTCAGATGCGCATGGGCATCACGACGTACTTGAAGCTGTCGTTCTCGGGGATGGTCAGCAGGGCCGAGCTGTTGCCGTCCTGCAGGTCGATCCTGATCATGTCCTGGCTCATGTTGGACAGGGCGTCGATCAGGTAGGTGACGTTGAAGCCGATCTCGATGGTGTCGCCACCGTAGTCGATGTCCAGCTCGTCCATGGCCTCTTCCTGCTCGGCGTTGTTGGACGCCACGCGCAAGGTGCCTGGCTCCACCGTCAGGCGCACGCCCTTGAACTTGTCGCTGGTCATGATGGCCGTGCGCTGCAGGCTGGCCAGCAGCGGGGCGCGGCCCAGGGTCACGCTGTTGGTGTGGTTGCGCGGGATGACACGGTTGTAGTCGGGGAACTTGCCCTCGACCAGCTTGGTCACGAACTCCATGCCGCCAAAGGTGAACTTGGCCTGGTTGTTGGCGAACTGCATCTCGATGTGGGGCTGGTTCTCGCCGCCGGCATCCGACAGCAGGCGCTGCAGCTCCAGCACGGTCTTGCGCGGCAGGATCACTTCCTGCTTGGGCACTTCCACGTCCAGCTGGCTGCTTGCGAACGCCAGGCGGTGGCCGTCGGTGGCCACCAGGGACAGCTGCTTGCCCTCGGCCACGAACAGGATGCCGTTGAGGTAGTAGCGGATGTCCTGCACGGCCATGGCGAAGGAGACCTGGCCCAGCAGGTCCTTGAGTACCTTCTGCGGCACGCTGAAGGAAGGGCCGAAGGCCGCGGCCTCCTGCACCAGCGGGAAGTCCTCGGCCGGCAGGGTCTGCAGCGTGAAGCGGCTCTTGCCGCCCTTGAGCACCATCTTGGCCTGCTGGGTCTCCAGGCTCACGGTCTGGTCGCCGGGCATGGTCTTGAGGATGTCGATCAGCTTGCGCGCGCCCACGGTGGTGGTGAAGTCGCCGGTGTCGCCGCCGAGCTCGGCGGTGGTGCGGATCTGGATTTCCAGGTCGCTGGTGGTCAGCTGCAATGCGTTGCCGGTCTTCTTGATCAGCACGTTGGCCAGGATGGGCAACGTGTGGCGGCGTTCGACGATGCCGGACACCGATTGCAGGACCGCGAGAACTTTGTCTTGTGTGGCTTTCAGGACGATCATGTCAACCTCTGATTTAAGGATGCGGGTCTCGGTAGGAGCGGCGGCTCACAAATGAGCCCCCTCTTGCCGCTCGAATCCCCCATTTTGCCGCGTACATACGACCAGAACGGGGGAGTTTTCATCAACCTTTGAGAGTTTGCTCCAGCACGTGCAGCTGCTGGTTCAGCTCGGTCAGTTGCTGGCGTTCGCCGGCGATCTTGCGCACCGCGTGCAGCACGGTGGTGTGGTCGCGCCCGCCGAACAGCTCGCCGATCTCGGGCAGGCTCTTCTGGGTCAATTCCTTGGCCAGGTACATGGCAATCTGGCGCGGCCGGGCGATGCTGGCCGGGCGCTTCTTGCTGTACATGTCGGCCACCTTGATCTTGTAGTAATCGGCCACCGTCTTCTGGATGTTCTCCACACTGATCTGGCGGTTCTGGATGGACAGCAGATCACGCAGGGCCTCGCGGGCCAGCTGGATGGAGACTTCCTTCTGGTTGAAGCGCGAATAGGCCAGGATCTTGCGCAGCGCGCCTTCGAGCTCGCGCACGTTGGAGCGCACGTTCTTGGCCACGAAGAAGGCGACTTCCTCGGGCATCTCGGCGTTCTCGGCGCGGGCCTTGTTGATCAGGATGGCCACGCGCATCTCCAGCTCGGGCGGCTCGATGGCCACCGTCAACCCGGAGTCGAAGCGCGATACCAGCCGCTCGTGGATGTTCGCCAGACCCTTGGGATAGGTGTCCGAGGTCATCACGATGTGGCTCTTCTTGGCCAGCAGCGCCTCGAAGGCGTTGAAGAACTCCTCCTGCGTGCGGTCCTTGTTGGCGAAGAACTGCACGTCGTCGATCAGCAGCAGATCCAGCGAGTGGTAACGCTCCTTGAATTCGTCAAAGGTGCGGCGCTGGTAGGCCTTGACCACATCCGAGACGAACTGCTCGGCATGGATGTAGAGAACTTTGGCGTCGGGCTTGTCGGCCAGCAGCTTGTTGCCCACGGCATGCACCAGGTGGGTCTTGCCCAGGCCCACGCCGCCGTAGATGAACAGCGGGTTGTACAGGTGCCCGGGCGAGCCCGCCACATGCATGGCGGCCGAGCGTGCCATGCGGTTGGCCGTACCTTCCACCAGGGTCTCGAAGGTCAGCGCGGCGTTCAGGCGCGTGCGAAAGACGGGCGCTGCCGCGTCTTCGCTGGTGACCGTGGGCACCGAGGTGACAATGGTTTCCGGCGGGGCCGAGCGCTCGCTGGAGGAGGGGCGGACGTAAGTCCGTACAACGCTTTCCCGCTGAGCGAGTGCCAACTCAAGCGTCACCGGCTGGCCATAGAGCGACTCCAGCATGGCCGAGATGCGGCCTGCATATTGGGCGCGGATCCAGTCGAGCTTGAAGCGGTTGGCCACGTAGACGGTGACTTTGGAGAAGTCTTCGGCGACGTGCGCGGTCAGGGGCTTGATCCAGGTGTTGAACTGCTGTTCGGGCATTTCCTGCCCCAGTTGCTCAACGCAGACTTGCCACAGGCCCTGGCCTGCATCGTTCGTAGGTTCCTCTGTCATTGTCGAAGTCTAGTTGTGGATAGGAGGAACTGTTGCGAGGCTGCCATTGTAGCTTTTGCGGAAGTTATCCACAAAATATCAGGAG
Source organism: Delftia sp. ASV31 (assembly GCF_016428765.1). Taxonomy (NCBI): domain Bacteria; kingdom Pseudomonadati; phylum Pseudomonadota; class Betaproteobacteria; order Burkholderiales; family Comamonadaceae; genus Delftia; species Delftia sp. ASV31. The sequence continues at coordinate 5,998 of NZ_JAELTK010000077.1, read as the reverse complement.
CTTGTCCTCCGCCTTGTCGCAAAATGGGCAGGCATCCTTCGGGTTCGAAGGGCATTGCATCAAGTGGACAACGCTGTGATAATCGCGGGTTTCCCTGAATGTGTTCAGGGTGATATGTCCCGCCCGTCTGCATCGGGTCTGCATGCTGCCGCTGGCGGCCTTGGGCGAAACCTCTCGGGGTTGCTCCTTGGGCTGCACATGGCAAGTGCATCGTGCAGATTTTTGGCAGGTGGCCTGGCGGTTTGCCTTTGTGGCGGCTGCTGGCTGCACTGCGTGTAGCGTGCCGGATACGGGACCGGTGCAAAACTGAACCTTCTCTAGGAACCAACATGAAACGTACTTACCAACCCTCCAAGACCCGTCGCGCCCGCACCCACGGCTTTCTGGTCCGCATGAAGACCAAGGGCGGCCGCGCCGTGATCAACGCTCGCCGCGCCAAGGGCCGCAAGCGTCTGGCCGTCTAAGGCCAGCCATTGCTGGGCGGTTTGCTCGCTGCACTGAACCCCTGAACGGGGTGCTGGCATGCAACGGCTGAAAACACGTCCGCAGTTTCAGGCCGCCATGGCTGCCGGTACGGTATCGCGTACCGCGCATTTCGCCCTGCACCGTCTCGTTCTGACGGAGCAGGGCGGCGCCATGGTGCCACCGACAGGGCCCGGTTCGCAAGACCCGCAGGCCCTGTTCGGCGTTGGCGCCGTGCGCCAGGATGCCTGGCTGGGCGCCATGGTGCCCAAGCGCTGGGCGCGCCGCTCGGTGACGCGACACACCATCAAGCGGCAGATCTATGCCGTGGGCAGCGAGCATGAGACCCTGATGCTCCAAGGCGCCCATGTGGTGCGGCTGCGCTCGGGCTTTGACCGGCGCCAGTTCGTGAGCGCCACTTCTGATGTGCTCCGGCAGGCTGTGCGCGCTGAGCTGCAGCAGTTGTTCGCCTATGCGGCGAAACGCCTGTCGCAGCCTGCGCCCGAGCTGCCGCAGCCCGCACAGGAACGCGCCGCAGCCGCTGGCGAGAGCATCGGGGTTGCGCCATGATGCAGCGGCTGCTGATGGCGCTGGTGCGCGGCTATCGGCTGATGCTCAGTCCCTGGCTGGGCTCGGCCTGCCGCTTCACGCCCACCTGCTCGGCCTATTCCCTTGAAGCGTTGGAGCAACACGGCGCTGCGGTAGGCTCCTACCTGACGCTGCGCCGCCTGGCGCGCTGTCATCCGTGGTGTGACGGGGGGCATGACCCTGTGCCAGAGCAAAAGCCCAGGCTGTTCACCAGCCTGACGGCTGCGCCCGAAAACACCCAACCTTCCTCACCTAAGAAGTCTTCATGAACGATATTCGCCGCACCATCCTGTGGGTGATATTTGGCTTTTCGCTGGTCTTGCTATGGGACAAATGGCAAGTGCACAGCGGCAAGAAGGCCACTTTCTTCCCCGCGCCTGCCGTCGCCACGGCCCCGGCACCTGAAACGGGCAAGGCGCCCGGCGATGCCAGCGTGCCCTCGGCGGCTGCTGCGGCAACGGCCGGTGCCGGCGAAGTGCCTGGCGGCGCTGCCGCCGCGCCCGAGGCAGCCCCGCGCCAGAACGTCACCATCAGCACCGACGTGCTGCGCCTGACCTTCGACAGCCAGGGCGGCACGCTGCGCCATGCCGAGCTGCTCAAGTACGCGGATTCCGTGCACAAGGACAAGCCCGTGGTGCTGTTCGACGAGAGCGTGCACCGCGTGTACCTGGGCCAGTCGGGCCTGATCGGCGGCGGTTTCCCCACGCACAAGACGACCATGACCGCGCTGCCCGGCGCGCGCGAACTCAAGGACGGCGAGGACCAGATGGAACTGCGCTTCGAGTCGCCCGACATGGGTGGCGTGAAGCTGGTCAAGATCTGGACGCTCAAGCGTGGCGCCTACGACATCGGCGTGCGCCATGAAGTGGTGAACACCGGCACGGCGGCCGTGAGCCCGCAGCTGTACCTGCAACTGGTGCGCGACGGCAACAAGCCCGAAGGCGAACAGTCCACCATGTACTCCACCTTCACGGGCCCGGCCGTCTACACCGACGAGAAGAAGTACCAGAAGGTCGAGTTCAAGGACATCGAGAGCGGCAAGGCCAGCGTCGAGAAGTCGTCCACGGGCGGCTACGTGGCCATGGTCCAGCATTACTTCGCCAGCGCCTGGCTGCTGGCCGAGGGCATCCAGCGCGACAACTTCCTGCGCAAGGTGGACAACAACCTCTACGCCGTCGGCATGATCACGCCGGTGGGCACCATCGAGCCTGGCCAGAGCAAGAGCGTGGAAGCGCGCCTGTTCGCCGGTCCCCAGATCGAAAAGCGCCTGGAATCGCTGGCGCCCGGGCTGGAGCTGGTCAAGGACTATGGCTGGCTGACCATCCTGGCCAAGCCGCTGTACTGGCTGCTGGACAAGCTGCACGGCTTCCTGGGCAACTGGGGCTGGTCCATCGTGGCCCTGGTGCTGCTGCTGAAGATCGCCTTCTACTGGCTCAATGCCAAGGCCTACTCCTCGATGGCCAAGATGAAGGCCATCAACCCGCGCATCATGGAAATGCGTGAGCGCCTCAAGGACAAGCCCCAGCAGATGCAGCAGGAGATGATGCGCATCTACCGCGAGGAAAAGGTCAACCCCATGGGCGGCTGCCTGCCCATCATCATCCAGATCCCGGTATTCATCGCGCTGTACTGGGTGCTGCTGTCCAGCGTGGAAATCCGCAACGCGCCCTGGATCGGCTGGATCACCGACCTGTCGGCCAAGGATCCTCTGTTCATCCTGCCCGTGCTGATGACCCTGTCCTCGCTGCTGCAGACCGCGCTGAACCCCGCTCCGCCGGATCCGATGCAGGCCAAGATGATGTGGATCATGCCCCTGGTCTTCAGCGTGATGTTCTTCTTCTTCCCGGCCGGCCTGGTGCTGTACTGGCTGACGAACAACATCCTGTCCATTGCCCAGCAGTGGATCATCAACACCCGCATGGGCGTGCCGCCGCAGTTCAACCTGCCCAAATTCGGCAAGTCCACGCCGGCCAAGTAAGCCTGCGAAGGCCCTTGCTCCAAAGCCCGCTTCGGCGGGCTTTTTCATGGGCGGCCTATCATCGGCGGCCTGAAATCCCTCCCAAGAAAGCTCCATCCATGCTGCCCCGCCACAACGACCCCATCGCCGCCATCGCCACCGCCCCGGGGCGGGGTGCCGTGGGCATCGTGCGTGTGTCCGGCAAGGGCGTGGCGCCGCTGGTGCGGGCGCTGTGCGGGCGCGACCTCAAGCCGCGCGAGGCCACCTATCTGCCGTTTCGCGATGCCCAGGGCGGCCCCATCGACCACGGCCTGGCCCTGTTCTTCCCGGCGCCGCACAGCTATACCGGCGAGGATGTGCTGGAGTTGCAGGCCCACGGCGGCCCCGTCGTTCTGCAACTGCTGCTGGCGCGCTGCCTGGAGGCTGCGCAAGCCTCGGCAGAAGGCCATCGCAGCGTGCTGCCGGGCCTGCGCCTGGCCCAGCCCGGTGAATTCACCGAGCGTGCCTTTCTCAACGACAAGATCGACCTGGCCCAGGCCGAGGCCATTGCCGACCTGATCGACGCCAGCACCGAGGCCGCCGCGCGCAGTGCGAGCCGTTCGCTGTCGGGCGCTTTTTCCGAGGAAATCCATGGCCTGCGCGACGCGCTGGTGCACCTGCGCATGCTGGTCGAGGCCACGCTGGATTTTCCCGAGGAAGAGATCGACTTCCTGCAAAAGGCCGATGCCAGCGGCCAGCTCGCGCGGCTGCGTGGCAAGCTGGACCAGGTGCTGTCGCGCGCCCACCAGGGTGCGCTGTTGCGCGAAGGCATCAAGGTCGTGATCGCGGGCCAGCCCAACGCGGGCAAGAGCTCGCTGCTCAACGCGCTGGCCGGTGCGGAGCTGGCCATCGTCACCCCGATTGCCGGCACCACGCGCGACAAGGTGCAGCAGACCATCCAGATCGAGGGCGTGCCCCTGCATGTGATCGACACGGCAGGCCTGCGCGAGAGCAGCGACGAGGTCGAGCGCATCGGCATCGCGCGCGCCTGGGACGAGATCGCCGCGGCCGATGCCGTGCTCTTCCTGCACGACCTCACACGCATGGGCGAGCACGACTACCTGGCGGCCGATGCCGCCATTGCCGAAACCCTGGCCCAGAAGTTGCCGCGCCAGGTGCCCGTCATCGACGTCTGGAACAAGACCGATCGCGCGGAACCCGCCCAGATGCAGGCGCATGGCGGCCGTGAAGGCAGCGTGGCACTGTCGGCACGCACGGGCGACGGCCTGGATGCCCTGCGCCGGCGCCTGCTGGACGTGGCCGGCTGGCAGTCGGCCCCAGAAGGCCTGTACCTGGCGCGCGCGCGCCATGTGGAGGCGCTGCAGGCAGTTGCAGCCCACCTGCAGGAGGCCGAGCTGCAGCTGGCGGCCCAGGCCGCCCACCTGGACTTGCTGGCCGAGGAACTTCGCCTGGCCCAGGTCTCGCTGAACTCCATCACCGGGGAATTCAGCTCCGACGATCTGCTGGGCGTGATCTTTTCCAGCTTCTGCATCGGCAAGTGACCGGGTTGGCGGATGGCCCCGACCCATTCGCACAGCCAGCAGAGTTGCTGCAATACTTATCTTTTGCTACAAAATTTGCCGCCGAAAACCCGCTTGTCGGCATTGGCGTGCCCGCTGCCGTCGCTTAGCATGCGGCGTGCCGCAGCGGCCCTCGTCGCTGCCTGCCGCCGGGCGCAGCCCTGGCGCGGGTGCGCGGCCCAATTCGAACCGGATCCGCCATGTCTTCTTCCTCCCACAATGATTTGCGGCCACTGGCCCAGGCCATGTCGTCGGCCGTGGCTGTCGATGGTGTGCAGAACGCGCTGACCTTGGAGCAATGGGATCTGCTGGCACCCTACTTGGTGCCGGTCACGCTGGCGGCGGGCGAGCTGCTGTTTGCCGAAGGTTCGCTGGACCGCAATCTGTACTTCGTGGAGTCCGGCAGCCTCAGCGTGCACTACCAGGATGCGAAGGAGCGCATCCGCCTGGCCATCGTCGGCCCGGGCTCCATCCTGGGCGAGGGCGCCTTCTTCGCCCACCGTGCGCGCCATGCCACCGTGCAGGCGGCTGCGCCGGGACGGCTTTGGTGCCTGACGGCCATGCGCTTCGCCGAACTCAGCAATCGCCAGCCCGGTGTGGCGCTGGCCCTGGTCATGGCGGCCGGCCAGGTGCTTGCCCGCCGTGCGGTGGACAGCCGCCGCCGGGTGGCCAGTACCTGAAAGTCTCCCGGGCAGCACCTGGGACGGGGCGCTGTGCGGGCGCGGGGCGGTGACAGGCCGGCCTTTGCGCTGCGACAAATTGATACAGCGGTTTTGCTGCGCCCGTGCTCGAAATGTCGCAAAGTTGCAGGCACAATGCCGCGAGTTTGTGACTATTCGTGACAATGAGAGCTCCCATGTCTGTGTTCAACTGGTTTTCCCGCAAGCCTGTGCCGGAGCAGGGCCGTGGTTCGCCCGGAGACGATGGCCAGGCCAGTGCCGTGGCGCGTCGTGATGCAGGGCCCGGCGGGCGCCGCAGCGAGCGTTCCGAGCGCCGTGAGCAGCTCTACGGTGTGGTGCGCGATGTCATGGTGCGTGCCGGTGTGTTGTCGGCCAGCTACAAGTTCAAGGTGCTCTCGCTGGACAACGTGGGCCAGCGCTTCGTGGTGATGATGGACCTGGCGCGGGCCTATGCCAGCGAAACCGCGCGGCTCAGCGAGATCGAGGCCATGCTGGCCCAAGCGGCCAAGGCCCGCATGGGTGCGGTCGTGACGGCCGTGTACTGGCGGGTCAGCGACCAGAACGCTGCAGCCCAGGCCCAAGCCCAGGTGCATTCCGCGGCGACGCGCGCCCCGCGTCCCGCCCCGCCCATGGCCGTGCCGGTAGCGGCCGCGATGGAGGCGGCAGCGCCCCAGCGTCGCAGGCAGGACATGGCGCCCTTCGAACCCATAGACGATCAGGAAATGGCGGCCTTCAAGCTCGCCGTGGCGGCC